>JAEZKN010000388.1 GCA_023415395.1 Actinomycetes bacterium | reverse complement strand
CGTCCATCAGGGCCGAGCGGTCCGCGCCGCCGGTGTCCTCGATGCCCGGCTGCCAGGTGCTGCCCTTCAACGGAGCGCGCAGCATCGCGCGGGAGACGTCGGTGAAGGACGCCGACGCGATCGGCCTGCGGCCGAACGAGGCCGACCAGTCGGTCGAGGAGAGCGGCCCCCGGCGGGTGGACTCCAGGTCGAAGTCACAGAGGTCCTTCGGGATCGCCCAGAGCTCGCGGCCGCCGGCGACGGACGCGGGGGAGTCGACCCAGATGTCGGTGATCGAGACGCGGCGTCCCTTGCCTCCCGGGGCGGGGATCGGGCGGGCGACCAGCAGCTCGGAGTAGGTGAGCGGGCTCCCGGGCTCGTAGCTGACGAAGGCCGCACCGTAGAGGCCCGCCGGGCGCAGCGCGTCGACCGGCTGGTCCAGCTTGAAGAGCGAGAGCCACATCTGACCCACCATCTGCCAGGGGGCGGGCGGGTAGGCCGGCTCGTCGGCAGCTGAGGAGGACTGGGACTCGGTCGTCGGCTCGGCCATGCGAGCATCCTGCCGCACTCGGAGCACAGACAAAAGTGTCAGTCGAGTGCCAGAATCGCCCGGGTGCAGACCCAGCGCATCACCGCCCGCGTCGCCACGTCCGAGCCCCGCTTCGTGCCCTACCCGACGCCCGGGCCGGATGCCCCGAACGTCCTGCTCGTGGTGCTCGACGACGTCGGCTTCGCCCAGCTCGGGTGCTTCGGGTCGGGGATCGCGACGCCGAACATCGACCGGCTCGCCGCGGGCGGGCTGCGCTACAACCGCTTCCACGTCACGGCCGTCTGCTCGGCCACGCGCGCCGCGCTGCTGACCGGGCGCAACCACCACGCGGTCGGCATGGGGGTGACCCAGGAGGCGGCGCTGGGGTTCCCCGGCTACACCGGCCGGCTCCCGCGGTCGGCCGCGGGCCTGGCCCGGCTGCTGCGCGACCGCGGCTACAACACGCTCGCGGTCGGGAAGTGGCACCTCGCGCCGAAGAACGAGTACTCGGCGGCCGGCCCGTTCGACCGCTGGCCGCTCGCGCAGGGCTTCGAGCGCTACTACGGCTTCCTCGGCGCCGAGACCAGCCAGTGGGCACCCGAGCTGGTGCGCGACAACACCCACATCGAGCCCCCGCGCACGCCGGAGGAGGGCTACCACCTCACCGAGGACCTGGTCGACCAGGCGCTGCGGATGATCCAGGACCAGCAGCAGGCCGAGCCGCGCAAGCCGTTCTTCCTCTACGTCGCCCCGGGGGCCGCCCATGCGCCGCACCAGGTGACCGAGGAGTGGGTCGAGCCCTACCGCGGGCAGTTCGACGACGGGTGGGAGGCCTGGCGCCGGCGTACCTTCGACCGCCAGCTCGCCGAGGGCATCGTGCCGCCCGGCACCGAGCTGCCCGAGCGGCCCCCGTGGATCCCCGACTGGGACGAGCTCCCCGCGGACCAGCGCCGGCTCTTCGCGCGCTACATGGAGGTCTTCGCCGGCTTCGTCACCCACACCGACCACCACCTCGGCCGGCTCTTCGACGACCTCGACCGGCGGGGGATCGCCGACGACACCCTCGTGATGCTGATGTCCGACAACGGCGCCAGTGCCGAGGGCGGCACGACGGGCACCCTCAACGAGGCCGCCGGGTGGCTCGGGATGAGCGAGGACGTCGAGGAGGCGATCGGGCGGATCGACGACATCGGCGGGCACGACGCCTACAACCACTACCCCTACGGCTGGGCCTGGGCCGGCAACGCCCCGCTGCGGCTCTGGAAGCGCTACGCCTGGCTGGGCGGCGTGCGCACCCCGCTCGTCGTGCGGTGGGGCGACCGGCTCACCGGGCACGGCGACGTGCGGTCGCAGTTCTGCCACGCGGTCGACCTCTTCGCCACCGTGCTCGACGCCGCCGGCGTCGAGGTGCCCGCCTCCGTCGACGGCGTCACCCAGCAGCCGGTCGACGGGGCCTCGCTGCTGCCCTCGTTCGCGGCGGCCGACGCCGCGGAGCACCGGAGGGTGCAGTACTTCGAGATGTTCGGCTCGCGCGGCATCTACGCCGACGGCTGGATGGCGGTGACCGACCACGTCGCGAACCAGTTCGACGAGCGGTCGCGCCTGGTGGGGAGCTTCGACTTCGACACCGACCGGTGGGAGCTCTTCGACCTGGCCGGCGACTTCGCCCAGGCCCGCGACGTCGCCGACGAGCACCCGGCGCTGGTGCGCCGGCTCGAGGGCCTGTGGTGGGCCGAGGCCGGACGCAACCAGGTGCTGCCCCTCTTCGAGTTCCCGGGCTCGATGGCCCACATGCACCCCGGCGAGTTCCCGCCGCCGACGGTCGGCCGATACGAGCCGGGAGGCCAGCCGGTGCAGGAGAGCCAGCTCCCTGCGCTGCTGGGCGGTTTCGAGCTGACCGCGCGCGTGGTCGTGCCGGCCGGGGGAGCGGAGGGGATCCTCGCTGCAGTCGGCGACAGGCACGGCGGCTGGGCGGCGTACCTCCTCGGGGGGAGGCTGGTCGCCACCGTCGCGATGCTCGACCGGACCGTCCGGGTGGCGGCGCAGGCGCCGGTGCCCGACGGCGAGCACGAGCTGGCGGTGCGCTACGAGCCCGGCTCCGAGCCGCGGCTGGTGCTCGCCGTCGACGGCGCGGACGTCGCCTCCGGCCCGTTGCCCGGGCTGCTGTTCTTCCCGAACCTGCAGTCCTCGGGCACCGGCCTGTTGGTCGGCCGCGACCGGGGGATCGCCGTGAGCGCCGACTACCGCCCGCCGTTCGCGTTCACCGGCACGCTCGAGCAGGTGGAGCTCCGCTCGGGTCGTCCGCACGCCCGGCCGTCCGTGAGCGACACGATGAAGGTGGCCGTCTCGGGTGACTGAGCACCTCGGGGGGATCGGCCGACGGGAGTCGCGCAAGGCCGGCACGCGTCGGGCCCTGGAGGACGCGGCGCTGCGGCGCTTCGCCACGGACGGGTACGACGCGACCTCGGCCGACGTCATCGCCGCTGACGCCGGGGTCTCGGCCCGCACGTTCTTCCGCTACTTCGCCACCAAGGACGAGGTGCTCGACATGGGGCGCGGCGAGCGCCAGGCCGAGCTGCGGGAGGTGGTCGCGGCGGCACCGGGGAGCGGCCTGGCCGTCGTCCGCGCCGCTGTCGTCGCCCTGGCCGACGGCTTTGCCGGGGACCGCGAGCGGCTGGCGCTGCGCCAGCG
>JAEZKN010000263.1 GCA_023415395.1 Actinomycetes bacterium | reverse complement strand
CAGCAGCACCGCGCGCCGGTGGGCGTGGGCGTCGGGGACGAGGAGGAGCGCGCGCTCGTCGAGGCCGGGCGGGTCCGCGACGGAGATGGTGGCGGGCGAGACGGCCGTGAGGACCGGTCGGACCTGGGACTCCGGGACGATCACGGCCGTGAGCGTCTTGGGCGGCTCCCAGCCCGCGCGCTCGGCGGCGGCGACGACCTGGTCGACGGGGGAGTCGGACAGCAGGTGGTGAGCCACCCGCTCGAGCAGCCGCTGGCGCACCCGGCCGGTCGTGGCGAGCTCGTCGGTGTGGCCGGCGACGGCAGCCGCGGACTGCTCGTCGATGTAGGCGAAGACGAGCTCGGCGAAGTCCGCGAGGACCTCGGCGCCGAGGCCGTGGGCGACCGCCGTGCTCGACAGCTCGCGCCAGGCCACCCGGGCGCCGATCCGGTAGGCCGAGAGCAGCGCGTCGGTGGTGCGGCCGCTGCGCGCCTCGCCCCGGCCCAGCTGGTAGGAGCCGGCCACCGCCGGGGCCGACCGGAGGTCGCCGGCCCGGCCGCGCCCGGCCAGGGTCAGGAAGCCGCCCAGGGCGACCTCCACGGCGTTGCTGATGGTCTCGCCCATCGGGCCGGAGAAGGCGTCGCGGTAGCTCGGGACCTCCTCGACGATCGTGGCGACCACGTCGTCGGCCAGCGTGGGGAGCTGGGCGTGCATGGCGGTCAGCGCCGCAGGCGGGATCTCGTGCTCGAGGCCCCGGTGCTGGTCAGTCGCCATTGTTTGTCTCCTGTGAACAAATGTGACGGGAATCTTCACGTCTGCTGGTCATGATCTTACGCGCTGGTGCCAGCATCATGGAGACATGAGCTTCGCCGTCCCCACCTCCGGCTCCTCGGGCTTCAGTCTGCGGCAGAGCCTGCGCCGGGTGGCCGAGGCCGCGGTCACCCCGCTCGAGGTCGACGACGTCCTCGACGTCTTCAGCCCGCTGCGCCGCGGGCGCAACGGGCTCCAGGGCCGGATCGTCTCGGTGACCCCGGAGACCGCGGAGTCCGCGACGATCCTGATCAAGCCCGGCCGCGACTGGGCCGGCCACGTGCCCGGGCAGTACGTCCGCATCGGCGTCGACGTCGAGGGCGTCCGCCTCTGGCGCACCTACTCCCTGACCCACGGCCCGCGCCCGGACCGCTGCATCAGCATCACCGTCAAGGCGATCCCGGGCGGCGTGGTCAGCAACCACTTGGTCCACGCGGTCCGCGTCGGCACGATGGTCCAGCTCGAGCAGGCCGAGGGCGAGTTCGTCCTGCCGCAGCCGCTGCCGGACAAGCTGCTGCTGGTCACCGCCGGCTCCGGCATCACGCCGGTGATCGGCATGCTGCGCAACCTCTTCTCGCGCCGGGCGCTGCCGCTGGTCGACATCGTGCTCGTGCACGTCAACCAGTCCGCCGACACCGCGATCTTCCGCGACGAGCTGCGCGCCCACGGCGAGGCCGGCCGGATCACCCTCGTCGAGCGGTACGACGACGTGCACGGCGTCCTCGACGTGTCCGACCTCAGCGACCTGGTGCCGGACCTCGACGAGCGGCTCGCCTACGGCTGCGGCCCGGCCGGCCTGCTCGACGCCCTCGAGGCCTACTGCACCGAGCAGGGCCTGGCCCTGACGACCGAGCGGTTCCGCGCCGTGCTGGTCGAGGCCGGCGAGGGTGGCACGGTCACCTTCGCCGACGGCCGCGAGGTCGAGGCCGACGGCGCCACCCCGATCCTCGACGCCGCCGAGTCCGCCGGCGTCCTCATGCCCAGCGGGTGCCGGATGGGCATCTGCATGGGCTGCGTGGTCCCGATGAAGCAGGGCGCGGTCCGCGACCTGCGCAACGGGGCCGTGACCGTCGCCGTGCCCGGGGAGACCGACCCGGCCGGCGTACCGATCCAGACCTGCATCAGCGCCGCCGCTGGTGCCTGCCGCATCGACGAGGGAGCGAGATCCCGATGACCGCGATCACCAAGAAGCCCGACAACCCGATCGCCCACCTGACCCCCGAGGACATCGAGCAGATCGGCATCGAGCTCGACACCATCCGCCAGGACGTCCTCGACGACCGCGGCGAGGTTGACGCGGCCTACATCCGCAAGGTCGTCGCGGTGCAGCGGCGCCTCGAGCTCGGCTCGCGCGCGGTGCTGCTCGGCTCCGCGCTGCCGCCGCTGTGGGTGCTCGGCACCATCGGCCTGTCGGTCTCGAAGATCCTCGAGAACATGGAGATCGGGCACAACGTCATGCACGGCCAGTACGACTGGATGGGCGACCCCGGCCTGAGCTCGCGGATGTACGAGTGGGACAACGTCTGCCCCAGCGAGCAGTGGAAGTACAGCCACAACTACATCCACCACACCTACACCAACATCCTCGGCAAGGACCGCGACATCGGGTACGGCGTCCTCCGGATGGACGAGGACCAGCCGTGGCACCCCTACTACCTGGGCAACCCGGTCTACGCGTTCCTGCTCATGGTGTTCTTCGAGTGGGGCGTGGCGATGCACGACCTCGAGGTGGAGAACCTCGTCGCCGGGCGCAGGAAGCCGGAGGAGAACAAGGCGCTGCACGCTGGCATCATGCGCAAGGT
>JAEZKN010000312.1 GCA_023415395.1 Actinomycetes bacterium | reverse complement strand
GGGTGACCCGGCGCAGCGGGCGCTCGATCGGCGCCGGCGGTGCCGGCCGGTAGGTCCCGGCGTCCGCGGCGGCGGCCGGCGAGGGGTGGTCGGGGCCGAGCGGGGCCGTGAAGTCGACCTGCCCGATCCGCGACTGGTCGGTCAGCGCGGACAGGACGTCGTCGACCGAGGGCGGCGGTGCGATGGGCGAGCGGGTGTCGTCGGTCACGAGACCACCTCGATCTGGTCCTGGGTCTGCGCGCCCGGGTTGTATCCGGCGGGCACGTCGACCAGCACGTAGCGAGGGGTCCGGTAGACGACCTGGAGCTGCGGGTCGTTGCCGGCGGCGGCGTCCGGGTAGAGCTTGGTGAGCAGGTCACCGTTGTCGGAGGTCGACATCAGCAGGTAGTCGACGTGCTGCGCCGGGTCGCGGGCCGCATCCTTCCACGGGCCGTCGCTCTCGTCGATGCGGTCGAAGAAGAGCTCCGGCTTGCCGGTGAGCATCATGACGGCGTAGGTCTGCGCGTTGTCGGTCAGGATGGAGCTGCCCCGCGACACGTTGTTGCGGACGAACTTGGCCATGGCCTGCTCCGAGACGATGCCGACGGTCTCGCCGTTGACGGTCTCGGCGCCCTCCTGGGACTCGCCGGTGGTGAGCGCGGCGGCGAACGGCGCCTCGAGGTTCTGGTAGCGGTAGGTCTTCATCGCGTTGAGCGTCCACGGGATGCTCGCCACGAGCCCGACGATCACCAGCGCGGCCACCAGCGTGCTGCCCTCGTCTGCGGAGCGGGCCAGCCACACGGCTCCGATGACCGAGAGCACCAGGATCGGCAGTGCGTTGCGCATGAGCATCGGCGAGTCGGTCAGTCGCAGGGCGACCGCCAGGGCCGGCATCAGGATCGTGCCGCCCAGCATCACGCCCAGCCAGAGCGCGAACGGGTTGCCGCGGGCGAACCCGGCGAAGACCAGGGCGGGCAGCACGACGATCGCCAGCGGGGCGCCGTAGAGCACCAGCTTGCCGGTCGCCTCGAGCAGCTCGACGGCGGAGAACTGGTCGAGGCCGCCGGACGCCGCCGAGTCGCTGCTGCGGGTGATCCACCCGAACGGGCTCAGGAGCAGGATCAGGTTGAAGACGGTCCACAGCGCGATGACGTAGACCGTGGGTGCGGCGAACCCGACGACCGTGCCCTCGACCTCGGAGCCGTCGGCGCCGAGCCGCGCCAGGATCGCGCCGATCATGACGGCGCTCAGCACGAAGAAGGTCAGGGACGAGTAGCCCGAGAGCGCCGCGACGGCGTACGAGATGCCGGCGAGCATCACGAACCGCACGTCCGCGGTGATGTACCAGGCGAACAGCGCGCCGAGCCCGAGGGTCACGAACGCGATCCACACGAAGTGCCGGGTGCCGGTGGTGGCGTAGAGCAGCACCAGCGGGTTGGCGCCGAGCGCGATCAGCAGGGCGTAGCGCAGCGGACCCGCGACGAGCGCTCGGCGCATCATCGTGTTGAGCGCGACCATGGTGAGGGACGCGAAGATCGCCGAGGCCACCGGTACGGCGGACAGCGAGGTCACGAAGTCGCGCCAGATCGCCAGCGGCGCGATGAGCAGGGTCGCCAGCGGCGGGTAGTCGAAGCCGATCGCCGAGAGCTTCGCCGGGTCGTTGTGCCAGACCATGAGCGCGCGGTTGAGCCGGTCGAGGGTCTCGAAGCCGACGACGTGCTTGTCGACGACCAGCCAGTGGCCGAAGATCGAGTAGGCGACGGTGAAGAGCAGGAAGACCAGCGCGCTCTCCCACCAGCGGCGCTCGATGTCGTTGGGACGACGACCCACCGCCTGGACGACGCCGGTGAGGCGCTCCTTGGTGTGGATGACGACGGCGTCGGTGCTCATCAGTGGGCCGCCGATCCGTCGTCGAGACCGTGCGTGGTCTTCTCCCAGTAGAACGGGTTGGTGAAGAGCTGGATGAAGCCCTTCCAGGCCGCCCAGCTCATCAGGCCCCAGTAGAGCGGCGAGAGCAGCGCGGTGCGGGTGAGGCTGAACATGCCGCGCTGGAGGCTCCCGGCCACGCTGAGGTAGACGAAGATGAAGTTGCCGACGAAGAGCAGCGCGCTGGCGACGTAGAAGATGACGCCCGGGAAGAGCTGCTGGATGATGCCGGCCTGGGTGAGGACGTAGAGCGTCGTCAGGCCCCAGAAGATCGGGTTCAGCAGCAGCACGAACGCCGTGCCCATGGTCAGGTTGAAGCTGAGGAACCCGCGCAGGCCGGTCGCCGACAGCAGCGCGAACGGGTGCCGCATGTGCACCAGCCAGGTCTGGATGTAGCCCTTGTTCCACCGGCTGCGCTGGCGGATCCAGTTCGGGACCTGCGAGTTGGCCTCCTCCAGCGTGGTGGAGTCGATCATCGCGGTGCGGTAGCCCTCGCGGTGCAGGCGGATCCCGAGGTCGGCGTCCTCGGTGACGTTGAACGGGTCCCACGCGCCGAGCTCGCGGAGCTTGCTCGTGACGAAGTGGTTCGAGGTGCCGCCCAGGGGGATCGGGGACTCGGCCGCGCCCATCGCCGGGAGGATCAGCTCGAAGTGCATCGAGTACTCGTTGGCGAACCAGGCCGTCAGCATGTTCTGGTCCTGGTTGAAGTGGTTGAGCTTCGCCTGGACGCACACGACGTTGTTCGGCACGCGGCCGAAGGCGATCACGGCCTTCTTCAGCTGGTCGGGGTCGGGCCGGTCCTCGGCGTCGAAGATGACGCAGAAGTCGCCGGTGGCCAGCTGGAGGCCGTAGTTGCACGCCTTCGGCTTCGTCTTCGGCAGGCTGTCCGGGACGACGACCAGGTGGAAGTGGGGCGGCAGCTCCATCGCGCGGATCTTCGCGACCGTCTCCTCGTCGTCCTCCTCGCAGAGGAGCTTCACGTCCAGGCGGGTCCGCGGGTAGTCCAACGCGTTGATGTCACGCACCAGGCGCGGCACGATCGCCGCCTCCTTGTAGAGCGGGACGAGGATCGTGTAGACGGGCAGGTGCCGCTCGTCGAGGGCCGCGATCTCCTCGTCGGTGACGTCGGTCTCCAGGTGCGTCCCGAGCGCGCGCAGCGTGAGACGGAACTTGTAGAACGACACGACCAGGTAGAGCAGGCTGCACGCCGCGACCACCGCCACCGCGGTCTCGAAGGGCCAGATGACCCCACAGACCACGACCACGATGGCGGCCATGATGAACGTCGCCTTCTGCGCACCGGAGATGACGACGTGCGCGGACTCCTCCGGGCGGGTCTCCATGAGCAGCCGGGTCGACACCTCGGCGTAGTGGCGCGAGTGGACGTGCTGGATCAGCTGGTCGAGCTCGGTCCGGTTGGCCAGCAGCTGGCGGAACGGCGCTCCGAGCGCCTCCTCGACCTCAGCGGCGGCCTCGGCGTCGAGCGGCCGGGCGACGGCGAGCAGCACCAGCTCCTCGGTCGCGGCGACCGGGACGGCCTGGTAGCCGAGGGCCAGGGGCTCGGGGAGCCGGCGGGCGACCTCCATGTCGGGGGTGAAGTCGCCGAGGCCGACGCGCTGCATCTGGTACATCTCCGAGAGCGCGGCCACGAGGGTGTCCTCGGAGATCGCCTCGTGCGAGACCAGGATGTCGCCGAGCGGGTCGCCGGTGCGGCTGTACTCGAGCATCGCCCGCTGGAGCTGCTCGTCGGTGATCAGGCCGCTGCGGGTGAGCATCTGGGCCATCTGCATCCGGGCGCGGCGCGCCTCGGGCGTCTCGACCTCGGTGTCCTGGGGCGGGTAGACCGCGTCGATGGCGGCCACGATCTCGTTGACGGTGTGGCGCACCAGCTGGACCGGTCGGTCGATGCGCTCGGCCACGACGTGGGCGGTGATGTTGTCGTCGGCGTCCGCGGCCGCGACCAGCACGGTGCCCTCGGAGGAGGCGTAGGGCATCACCCGGAACGTGCGGCAGATGCCCTCGGGGATGAGGTGCCGCAGGTCCTGGTCGACGCCGTCGGTCAGCCGTGGGAGGCGGCGGGCCTGCGCCTGCGACTGGGCCGTGGACGGGGTGGTGGTCATGTGGTGGTTCCTGCTCCGAAGCCGTGCGCCGCGGCGGGCCGGGTGCCCGGGCCGGCGGCGGGCCCGCCACCTCCGAGGGCGGCGGCCTGCTGGGCCTTCTTCTGGTTGCGCGGGCGCATGACCGCGTAGATGAGGTATGCGACCGCCAGCGCGAGGAGCGGAGCGATGAGGAACGCCAGGAAGGAGACGACGAGGATCGCCAGCGTCACCAGGATGTCGACGAACGCAGCCCCGACCGACTTGGCGGCCGGACGCGACGGACTGGCCTGCACCGACATGATGCTTCCCCCCTGCTAGGACGCGTTTCAGACGCCGCGTCTCATCGACTCAACCACCCCCATGGTGGACTCGAATGCCTTCACCGTAGTGGCCTTTCCGGGACTGTCCGGCCCGGTCTGGTCCACCGTTGATCGGCTGTTGCCGAAGCGTTGACCACGCGTGGACAGGTTGTGGATTTCAGTGCGACGAGAGCCACGTGCGGGCGGCCTTGCCGTAGGCCGTGGGCCGCCCGCGCTCGCCCGCGACCAACGCCATCGGGTCGCCGGGATGGTCGGCCCAGACCCAGAAGAGCGCACCGAGGTTGTGGTCGTCGGCCCAGGCCAGGTAGCGCGCGACGTACCCCTCCCGGGGCCTGTCCGCACCGAGCTCGGAGGTGAGGACCGGGACGCTGTCGGCGAGCCTGCCGACGATGCCCTCCCAGCAGTCCTTGGTCGAGCACTCCTTGAAGTCGTAGGAGTGGAACGCCGCCACGAGCTGGTCGTCGTCGGGAGCGAACTCGAGCCAGTGGCTCAGGTCGTTGGCGTAGTCGAGGCCGCCCAGCAGCACCGGCTGCTCCGCGCCGGTCGCGCGGATCGTCTCGACCACGGTCGCCATGCCCTGGACGGGGTAGGTGACCTGCCCGACCGATGCGGTCTGGTCGTCCTCGAACGGCGCCTCGCAGCCCCCGTCGCGCCAGCACTTCCAGGTCAGGTCGAAGAGGAACCGGGTGCCGCTGGCGTTGTAGCGGGAGTAGGGCTCGTTGAACGCGTCGAACATGACCGACGGGTTGCCGGCGTACTCGCCGGCGACCGAGGTCCAGAACGCGATCGCCTCGGAGTCGGGCATCGCGAGGTTGCCGAACTCGGGCTGCCCGATGCGCTTGCGGCTGTGCAGGTCGAGGATCACGACCATGCCCGCCCGGTTGAGGGCGGTGACGAAGCGGCGCACCTCGTCGCGGTAGCCCTCGACGGTGCGCTCCTCGTACTGGTCGCTCACCGGGGCCCCGCGCGTGCCGAGCCAGCAGTCCTGGTTGAGCGGGAGGCGCACGGTGTTGCCGCCCCACGCGGCGATCATCTCCGCCTCGGTGGTGTAGGGGTCGCGCGCGACGAGGGTGTCGAGCGCGGAGTAGCCCCAGCCCTGCGCGCAGGCGTACTCGAAGCTGCTCCAGTTCACGCCGCGCGGCACGAACTCGCGGCCGCTGCGGGCGTCGACGATGCGGTTGCCCTCGACGACGGGGTGGGCGGCACCGGTCTCCGGCGCGCCGAGCGCGGTCAGCGGCTCGCGCATGGCGGCGTAGAGCGCGCCAGCGGACACGAGCACGACGACCACCGCCAGCACGATCCAGCGGGCATGCCGGACCACATGGCGCAGGACGCGCATGCAGAGCCCCCCTCCCTGTCAGGGGGAGCCTAATAGGTTGGCCCGATGAGCGAGACCGTATTCACCTACGCTGCGCCTTCCTTGAAGTTCGGCACCGGAGCCTCGGGCGAGATCGGGCACGACCTGCTGGGGTACGCCGCCCGCCGGGTGCTGCTCGTCACCGACCCGGGCGTCGCGGCGACCGGGCACCCGGCGCGGATCGCGGAGCAGGTCGCCGCCCACGGGATCGAGGTGACGACGTACGACGGGGTGCGCATCGAGCCGACCGACGAGTCCCTCGACGCGGCGGTGGCGTTCGCACGCGACGCGGGGCCCTTCGACGCCGTGGTGGCCGTCGGCGGCGGGTCGTCGATCGACACCGCCAAGGCGGTCAACCTGCTCACCACGAACCCCGGCGAGCTCCTGGACTACGTCAACGCCCCGGTCGGTCGGGCGCAGGCACCGCCCCAGCCGCTGCTGCCGCTGGTCGCCGTGCCGACGACGACCGGCACCGGCTCGGAGAGCACCACGATCTGCGTGCTCGACGTGCTGTCGCTGCACGTGAAGACCGGGATCAGCCACCCCGCCCTCCGGCCGACCCTGGCCGTCGTCGACCCGGCGCTGACGCTCACCCAGCCGGCCCACGTCACCGCCGCGGCCGGGATGGACATCCTGTGCCACGCCTTGGAGAGCTGGACCGCCCGGTGGTTCGCGGACTTCCCGGCCAAGCGGCCCGAGGAGCGCGTGCCCTACTGCGGTGCCAACCCGATCGCCGACCTGTGGGCCGAGCGCGCGCTGACGCTGCTCGCCGGCGTCTTCCGGCGGGCGGTGGCCGACGGCGACGACCTCGCGGCCCGGGAGCAGATGGCGATGGCCGCGACCTTCGCCGGACTCGGCTTCGGCAACGCCGGCGTGCACATCCCGCACGCCAACGCCTACCCGATCGCCGGCCGGGCCGCCGAGCTCGTGCCGCACGGGACCGCGGTGTCGATGACCGCGCCCGCGGCGTTCCGATTCACCTTCGACGCCGACCCCGACCGCCACGTGCGCGCGGCCCGCCTCCTCGACCCGTCGGTGGCGGCCGGGCCCGAGG
>JAEZKN010000243.1 GCA_023415395.1 Actinomycetes bacterium | reverse complement strand
GGTGCGGCCGGTGAACGGCTCCGGCGCGCCGCCCCCCAGCGGCTGCTGTCGACGATCGCCATCGGCGCGGCCATCAGCCCGGGGTTCGCCGAGCTCCTGGCGCCGTACGCCCAGGCGCCCGACGCTCCGGCCTTCGCCGCGGAGGCGTACGCCGCCGTGGGGCGTGTCCCGCCGGCGTTCCCCGGTCCTGTCTCCCGGCGCCCGGGCACGGGAGGGGTGGACGGCGAGGCGACGACCGGGCTCACCCCGCGGGAGCGCGAGGTGCTCGGGCAGCTCGCCCTCGGTGGCGGGAACGCCGACCTGGCCCGCTCCCTGTTCGTCAGCGAGAACACCGTCAAGACGCACCTGGCCTCGATCTACCGCAAGCTCGGGGTCGACCGCCGCCTGGACGCCCTGCGGGTCGCGCGCGCTCGCGGTCTGCTCTGAGGATCACCCGCTCCGGGTGAGGCGCCGACGACCCTGCGCGGCTACCGTGCAGGCTGCCAAGGGGTGAAGAAGCCGCTCCGGGCCGAGGAGGTGCCATGCCTTCAGGGCTGACCCGACGGTCTCTGCTGGCTGCCGCCAACCTCCCGCGTCTGCCGCGCGCCTACGTCCCCCGCACCCGGCTGTGGGAGCGGCTCGACGCCGCGGCCGACGGCGCGGCCACCCTCCTCACCGGGCCCGGCGGGGCGGGCAAGACGCTCGGTGTCGTGGGCTGGCTCCACGAGACCGGGCGCACCGAGGACGTCGCCTGGGTGCGCGGCGACGCGAGCTGGACGCCGCCGCGGCTGCTGCCCCTGCTCGACCCCGACCGGCTGGTGGTCGTCGACGACGCCCACCAGCTCCCGGCGGCGACGATCCGTGCGCTGGACACCCGCCTCGACACCGACCCCGACTCGCTGCGGCTGCTCCTGGTCTCCCGCTGGGACCTGCCGTTCTCCCGGCTGGCGGCGGAGCTGCTGGGCCACTACACCGTGCTCCGGGGCGAGCTGCTCCGGCTCGACGAGGAGGAGTCCACCGCGCTGGTCGCCGCCCACGTGAGCACCGATCCCGAGGCCGTCGCGCGCGCCATCGCGGGACGGACCCAGGGCTGGTGCGCTGCCGTGGTGATGACGGCCCGCGCCCTGGCGGTCTCGACGGACCCCGTCGCCTTGGCGCGGCAGTACGCCGAGGAGCGGACCGCGGTCGCCGACCGGGTCGCCAGCGAGGTGTTCGCGACCCTCCAGCCGCGCCAGCGCCACCTCCTGCTGTGCGTCGGCAGCGAGCCGGTGGTCACCCCGTCGCTCGCCGAGCACCTGACCCACGACCCCGGCGCCGGCGAGGCGCTCGCCGAGCTCGAGGCGATGGGCCTGCTCGTCACCCGCCTGCCCGCGACCGAGCACCCCGACGCCCACGAGCCGGACGCCGAGCACCAGGCCCGCTACGCGATCCATCCCCTGCTGGCCGAGGTGGTCCGCCGGCGGACCGTCGCGGGCGGCGTGGACGTCCTGCGGGCGGCGGCGACCGTGCAGCGCGCCGTACGCCTCGACGTGGACCGGGGAGCGACCGACGACGCGTTCCGGAGGCTGGTCGCGATCGGCGACCACGCCGGCGCGGCCGACCTGCTCGCCACCGCCGGCGCCACGCTGCTGCTGCGCGGGCACCTCGAGGGCCTGCACGCCTGGGCGCTCGCCCGACCCTCGACCGTGGACGTCACCCCGGCGGCCTGGTTCACCGTCGCGCTCGAGCGCTGGTTCGCGGGTGCCATCGGCTGTGCCCGGCAATGGCTCGACCGCATCGTCGCCGACCCGCTCCCGGACACCGCGACCAGCGCCCTGCAGCGCGCGGCTGCCGGGCTCATGCGCGCGCGCCTGGGCCTCGAGCCGATCGCCGACTCCGTCGAGCAGGCGCGCGAGGTCGTCGACCGCCACGAGGGCGACGACGCGGACACCCTGGTCGCGCTCCTGCGGTGCGAGCTCGCCGTCACGGAGAACTGGCTGGGCCGCCTCGAGGACGCCGCCACCGACCTCACGGCCGTCCTCCAGACCAGCCGGTCGCGGGAGATCGGCACGCTGACCGCGGTCGCCCTCTCCCACCTCGCCTTCACCGAGCTGCTCTCCGGCCGGGAGGCGGGCGCGCTCGCGCTCGCGGACGAGGTGCTCGCGATGGGCGACACCGTCCCGCCCTACACCGAGGCCCGCGCCCACCTGGTCCGCGACCTCGCCGGGCTCGCCGACGTCGGTGAGGCGGGCGCCGCGTCCGACGGGCTGCTCCACGCGGGTGACCCCTTGAGCCGCTTCTGGGCGCGCGCCCGTCGTGCGCGGCTCGAGCTGCGTGCCGGTGCGCTCGCCGCGGCCGAGCGAGCGCTGGCCACGCCGATCGAGACACCCGAGCCGCCCGAGCACCTGTGGTCGGACCTGATGGTGGAGCGGGCGCTGCTCGCCAGCCTGAGCGCGGACGCGGCCGTGCTGAGCGCCGTCCAGGAGCAGCTCGACGGGCGCGGACTGCCCGGCGAGGCGGCGTTCGTCGCCGGTCTGCGCGCCGAGCTGCGC
>JAEZKN010000170.1 GCA_023415395.1 Actinomycetes bacterium | reverse complement strand
TTGCCGGCGCCGTTCGGGCCGAGCAGTGCGTGGACCGTCCCGGGTGCGACGCCCAGGTCCAGGCCGTCGAGGGCGAGCGTGTCGCCGTACCGTTTCCGCACGCCGCGTGCCACCAGCGCGTCCATGGGACCTCCTTAATATTCGTACGATGTACGGATAAGAACGGCCGGACTCTAGCATTTGTTCCGTACGGCGTACGAGAAAGTAGGATCGCGCTGTGCCCGACCCGACCCTGGAGCTGCTGTGGCGCCACGTCCTGCCCGCGGGCGAGGACGCCCCGAGACGGGGGCGGCGCCCGAAGGTGAGCGTCGCCGACGTCGTCGACGCGGCGATCGAGCTGGCCGACCGCGACGGCCTGGCGGCGCTGTCGATGCGCACGCTGGCCGAGCACCTGGGGATCGGCGCGATGACGCTCTACTCCTACGTCGCCGGCCGGGACGACCTGGTCGTGCTCATGTTCGACCACGTCCTGGGGCGCACCGAGCTGCCGCCGCTCGAGGGCGATCTGCGGGCCCGGCTCACCACGGTCGCGGAGGTGCAGCTCGCCGACTGCCGGGCGCACCCGTGGCTGCTCGACGTGGTCGGGGTCCGCCCGTGGCTGGGGCCCCACGTCGCCGACCGCTACGAGTGGCAGCTGTCCGCGGTGGAGGGGGTCGGCCTCGACGACCTCGAGATGGACCAGACGATCACGCTCGTCGCCGGCTTCGCCACGAACATCGCCCGCGCCGAGCACGGCGTCCGTGAGGCCGAGCGCCGGTCGGGGACGACCGACCTCGCCTGGTGGGAGGAGAACGCCGAGGAGCTCGGCCGGGTCATGGCCGCTCGCGAGTACCCCCTGGCCGGTCGGGTCGGCACCGCCGCCGGCGAGGCCTACCAGGCCGGGTCGGACCCGAGCCGGGAGCTCGAGTTCGGCCTCGCCCGCATCCTCGACGGCATCGAGGCCCTGCTCAGGAGCCGCTGAGCCCGAGGCGGCCGGCGAGCCGGTCGAGGGAGGCGAGGACCTCGTCGGGGGAGCGGTCGGGGACGCCCCAGATCAGCTCGGTGGCGCCCTGCTCGGCCCAGGCCGCCAGGTCCGCGGGGTCGGGCCTGAAGGCGATGAGGATGCGGATCTCCGGGGCGCCGGCGCGACCGGCATCGGCCCAGGCCTTCTTCAGCGCCTCGATCTGCCCCGAGATGTCCTGCTGGGTCGGTGTGGTCATCCAGCCGTCCGCGTGCGCCGCGATCCACGCGAAGGTCCTCGGCCCGCCGCCCGCTCCGATGATCAGCGGGATGCGCCCGGCCGGCTTCGGGTAGGCCCAGGACGGCCCGAACGAGACGAACTCGCCGTCGTAGGACGCCTCCTCCTGGGTCCAGAGCGCCCGCATCGCCTCGACGTACTCCTGGAGCACGGTCCGGCGCCGGTGCGCGGGGACGTGGTGGTCGGCCAGCTCGTCGGTGTTCCAGCCGAAGCCGGCGCCCAGGTCGACCCGGCCGTCGGAGAGGTGGTCGAGCGAGGCGATCTGCTTGGCCAGGGTGATCGGGTCGGACTCCACCGGCAGCGCGACGGCGGTCGAGAGCCGGATGCGCGAGGTGACCGCGGCGACGGTCGCCAGCGAGACCCACGGGTCGAGCGTGCGCAGGTAGCGGTCGTCGGGGAGCGACTCGTCGCCGGTGCCCGGGTGGGCGGCGGTCCGCCGGACCGGGATGTGGGTGTGCTCGGGGACGTAGAAGGTGTCGAAGCCCCGCTCCTCCGCGGCCTTGCCCAGGGCCGCGGGCGTGATCCCGCGGTCCGAGGTGAACAGGACGAGTCCGTTGCGCATCCGGTTACATTAGAACAAGTTCTAGTTCCGCGGAACTGGTTGGATGGTCCCATGCAGCTCGACCTGACGACCGACGCCGTGACGCTCACCGAGCAGCTGGTGAACATCGAGTCGGTCAGCCGCCACGAGCAGGAGATCGCGGACGCCGTCGAGCAGGCGCTGGCGGCGTACCCCCACCTGACGGTGAGCCGGCACGGGCACACCGTCGTCGCACGCACCGACCTGGGCCGCGCCGAGCGTGTCGTGATCGCCGGGCACCTCGACACCGTGCCCGTCAACGACAACCTCCCGGCCCGGCGCGACGGGGGGATCCTGCACGGGCTCGGCACCTGCGACATGAAGGGTGGCGACGCCGTCATCCTGCGGCTCGCGGCGACGCTGCCCGAGCCGAACCGCGACGTGACCTACATCCTCTACGAGGCCGAGGAGATCGACGCCCGCTACAACGGCCTCAACCTGCTCGCCCAGAGCGCACCCGAGCTGATGGCCGCGGACTTCGCGATCCTCATGGAGCCGTCGAACGCCGTCGTCGAGGCCGGCTGCCAGGGGACGCTGCGCGTCGAGGTGCGCACGACGGGGGAGCGGGCGCACTCCGCGCGCAGCTGGCGCGGCGTCAACGCGATCCACGGCGCGGCCGAGGTGCTGCGCCGCCTCAACGAGTACGACGCCCGCAAGCCGGTCATCGACGGGCTGGAGTACCACGAGGGGCTCAACGCGGTCTCCATCCGCGGCGGCGTCGCCGGCAACGTGCTGCCGGACGAGTGCGTGGTCGAGGTGAACTTCCGCTTCGCCCCGGACCGCTCCGAGGCCGAGGCGGAGGCCTTCGTCCGAAAGCTCTTCGACGGCTTCGAGGTGACGCTCACCGACTCGGCCCCCGGCGCCCTGCCCGGCCTGGCGGTGCCGGCGGCGCAGGCGTTCATCGAGGCGGTGGGCGGCGAGGTCAACCCGAAGTTCGGGTGGACCGACGTCGCGCGCTTCACCGGGCTGGGTGTCCCGGCCGTCAACTTCGGTCCGGGCGACCCGATGCTCGCCCACAAGCAGGAGGAGCACGTGCCCATGGAGCACATCGAGCGGTGCGAGCAGCAGCTCGTGCGGTGGCTCTCGTGAGAGCGAGGTTCAAGGGTCCGGTCGTCCAGCGGCGCGACCAGATCGACGACTCGACCACCGACCAGCGGCTGCTCGACTCCCGCGGCCCGTCGGACTGGGTCCACACCGACCCGTGGCGCGTGCTGCGGATGCAGGCCGAGCTCGTCGAGGGCTTCGGGGCGCTGGCCGAGCTCGGTCCGGCGGTCGCGGTCTTCGGGTCCGCGCGGCTCGGCACCGACCACCCGTCGTACGCCGCCGCGGAGTCGGTCGGCCGACGGCTCGCCGAGGAGGGCTTCACGGTGATCACCGGCGGCGGGCCCGGGGCGATGGAGGCGGCGAACAAGGGCGCCTGCCAGGCCGGCGGGGTCAGCGTCGGCCTCGGCATCGAGCTGCCGTGGGAGTCCGGCCTCAACGAGTGGGTCGACGTCGGCGTCCACTTCCGCTACTTCTTCGCCCGCAAGACGATGTTCGTGAAGTACTCCCAGGGCTTCATCGTGCTGCCCGGCGGGCTCGGCACCCTCGACGAGCTGTTCGAGGCCGCGACGCTGGCCCAGACCGGCAAGATCACCAGCTTCCCGATCGTGCTGCTCGGCTCGGCGTTCTGGTCCGGCATGGTCGACTGGCTCCGGCAGACCGCGCTCGCCGAGGGCACGATCAACCAGAGCGACATCGACCGGCTCGTGGTCACCGACGACGTCGAGGAGGCCGTCGCGCTCATGGTCGCGGCGCGGGAGGTGGACCCGTCGTGACGTGGTTCTTCGCCATCCTGATCGTGCTCGCCCTCGGCGGCGTCGCGGTGGTGGCAGCCGGACGCGGCACCCCGCTCGCCGAGGTGTACGACGACCGCCCCGACGCCGAGGTCCCCGCGGACGGGCCCCTCGAGGCGTCGGACCTGCGGCGGGTGCGGTTCTCCCTGGCCTTCCGCGGCTACCGCATGTCCGAGGTGGACGCGCTCCTCGACCGGCTGGCGTCGGAGATGGAGGCCCGCGCTGAGGCGGAGCCTCGTAGCGACGACGAGTCCGGGTAGGGCACACTCGCTGTCCATGTCGACCGAGGTCATCGTCTACGTCCTCACCGCGCTCGCCGCGGTCGTGGTCGTCCTCACCCGCCTGCGGCTGGGCCGCGACGACCGGGGAGCCGGGCGGCTCCGGATGGGGCGGGGCCTGCTCAACACCCACACGGTCGCGGGTGTCCTCGCGCTCGTCGGATGGGTCGTGTTCCTCGTGACCGGCAACGAGGTCGTCGGCATCGCCGCGCTCGCCGCCTGGTGGGTCGTGGTGATCGCCGGGCTCGGCATCCTCGTGCGCTGGCTGCCCAGTCGCGGCAGGCACGCCTCCGAGGGACGGGAGGACAGCTGGTCGGAGGGGCCCGGCCTCTCGGTCCTCGCCCACGTCGGCATGCTCGTCGGCGTCGGGGTCTTCAGCTGGGCCTACCTCACCGCCGCCGTGTGAGACCGGTGCGGCCGCGACCTGTGAGAGGGTCGGTGGCCATGCATCTCGGGACCCGCCTGACCACCCTCCTCACCGGTGCCGCGCTCACCGCCGGACTCCTGGCCGTGCCGCTCGGCGTGCCGGTCGCCGCCGAGGCCCAGCGGCCGCCCGCGGACCGTCCGGCCGTCGTGGAGAAGCGGATCATCGGCCACACGGTGCGGGGCCGGCCGATCCCGGCGTACCGCCTGGGCGAGCGCGGCCACCCCAAGGTCGTGCTGATCTCGACCATGCACGGCGACGAGCGGCACACGCGGCAGATCCTGCGCACGCTGCGCGACGGGAAGCCGGTGCACCGGCTCGACCTGTGGGTGGTGCCCGCCTACAACCCCGACGGCCTGGCCGCCGGCACCCGCAAGAACGCGCGCGGCGTCGACCTGAACCGCAACTTCCCCTACCGCTGGGCCGACCTCGACGGCGACTACGAGTCCGGGCCGCGGGCCGGCTCGGAGCCCGAGACCCGGGCGATGATGAGGTTCCTGCGCAAGGTCAAGCCACGCTGGATCATCAGCTTCCACCAGCCCCTGCACGGCGTCGACACCGACACCAAGAGCCCGAGGTTCTCCCGCCGGGTGGCTCGCCACCTCGACCTGCCGCGCAAGTCCTTCACCTGCGGCGGCGTCTGCCACGGCACGATGACCGGCTGGTTCAACGCCCACTTCAAGGGCGTCGCGATCACCGTCGAGTACGGCGCCCGCCCCTCCAAGCGGCTGATGACCAAGCGGGCGCCCCGTCAGGTGCTCTCGATCTGGGACGCCTTCCGCCGCTGACTCTGCTCCGCCGGGATAGTCCCTCACGAGATGGTCGCCGACACGCCGTGACGGACAGCCACTTCGTGAGGGACTATCCCGCCGTCGCGGCAACGGGCGCCGCTAGCGCCCCTCGAAGACCGGCTTCTCCTTGGCCACGAACGCCGCGACGGCGGCCTGGTGGTCGGCGGTGGCGCCGGTCTTGGTCATCATCGCGCTCTCCAGGGCCAGGGACTCCTCGAAGC
>JAEZKN010000163.1 GCA_023415395.1 Actinomycetes bacterium | reverse complement strand
GACCTGATGAAGCGGCTGGCGGTGCGCGCGACGGACGAGAATCAACCGATCGGCACCCTCTCCGGCGGGAACGCCCAAAAGGTCGTGCTCGCCAGGCAACTCGTCGAACGGCCCACACTGCTGCTGTTGGCCGAACCCACCCAGGGCGTGGACATCGGCGCCAAGGAGGAGATCCACCGCATCATCGCCGATCTCGCCGACAGCGGCACGGCCGTCCTGATCGCCACCTCCGATCTCCAGGAGGCGCAACGGATCACCGATCGGTTGCTCGTCGTCCGTGCCGGCACCATCGTCGCGGAGTTCGGTCCCGACGCCCGGCAGGCCGACATCCTGGCCGCCGCTGCCGGCGATCGTGAAGGGTCGGCGACCGCATGAGCGTCACCACGAATGCGGGAGCGACGAAAGCCGCACCGCGCAGGCGAGTTCTGCCGCCACCGGTCACGCCCGCCGAAATGGTGCTGGTCGCTGTCCTGGTCGTGCTCTGGATCGCTCTGGCCGCAGCCACACCGGCGTTCCTCAGCGCGGGGTCGATCATCCCGCTGCTCGTCGAGGTCGCGCCGGTGGCGCTGATCGGCATCGGCATGACCTTCGTGATCATCACCGGAGGCATCGACCTCTCGGTCGGCTCGGTGATGGCCTTCACCGGCATCTGGTGCGCCGACCTTCTGGCCGCCGGCCACTCCGCCGCGCTCGTCGTCCCGCTGATCATCCTGGGCGGGGCGGCCATCGGGCTGCTGATCGGCGTGCTGGTGCAGTACTTCGACGTCCAGCCCTTCATCGCCTCGCTGGCCGGTCTCTTCCTGGCCCGCGGTCTGGCGTTCGTGATCAGCCTCGACTCGATCCGGGTCGAGAACGAGCGGGTGCTGTGGCTGCAGAACACCCGGTGGCGCTTCGGGGAGTGGTACTTCACGCCGACCGGCGTGCTGGCGCTGGCCGTGGCGGTGATCGGCGCCTTCGTCCTGCAGTTCACCCGCTTCGGCCGCACCGTCTACGCCGTCGGGGGCAACGAGCAGTCCGCCCGACTGATGGGGCTCGACGTCGCCCGTACGAAGGTCGTCGTCTACGTGATCAGCGGGGTCTGCGCGGGGCTCGCGGGCCTGGTGCTGACGGCGTACTCCGGCGCGGGCTATCCGCGCAACGGCATCGGCACCGAGCTCGACGTGATCGCGTCGGTGGTCATCGGCGGGACGCTCCTGACCGGCGGCACCGGCTACGTGGTCGGATCGGTCATCGGGGTGCTGGTCTTCGGCACCATCACGACGGTGATCTCCTTCCAGGGTGCCGAGCAGTCGTGGACCCGGATCATCGTCGGGCTGATGCTGCTGGCCTTCATCGTGGTGCAGCGGGTCATCGTGGTCCGCTCGGAGCGTCGAAGATAGCCGCCCGCTCCTGCGGCGATAATGGCCGGGTGGAGACGTGTCCGGTGCTGGAGCTCACGGGTGGGACCGTGCACTTCGGTGCGGACGCGGCCCTGGACGACGTCGACTTCCGGCTCTTCCCCGGCGAGGTCCACTCGCTCATGGGCGAGAACGGCGCGGGGAAGTCCACGCTGGTCAAGGCCATCACCGGGGCGCTCGCCCTCAGCGCCGGCGAGGTCCGCCTCTTCGGCGAGCAGGTCCGCCTCGGGTCGGTGCACGACGCGCAGCGCCACGGCATCCGTGCGGTCTACCAGGAGATCGACCTCGTGCCGAACCTCTCGGTCGCCGAGAACATCTCGCTGGGCAACGAACCCCGGCGCCTCGGTGCCATCGACTGGCGCCGCATGCGCGAGCACGCCCACGAGGTGCTGAGCGACCTCGGGCTCGACATCGACCCCGGCTCCCTCCTCGGGCGCCACTCGCTCGCCGTGCAGCAGCTGGTGGCGATCGCCCGGGCGATCTCGACCGACGTGCGGGTCCTCGTCCTCGACGAGCCCACCTCCAGCCTGGACCTGGACGAGTGCACCGAGCTGTTCCGGGTGATCCGCGACCTCAAGCGCCGCGGCGTCGCGATCGTCTTCGTGTCCCACTTCCTCGACCAGGTCTACGAGATCTGCGACCGGGTGACGGTGCTGCGCGACGGCAAGCTGGTCGGCGAGTACCTGACCCGCGAGTTCCTGCGCATCGACCTGGTGCACGCGATGCTCGGCCGCAGCGCCGACTCCCTGCGCACCCGCACCCGGCTGCACGTGGCCGACGACCGGCAGGCGCCGTACCTCAGCGCCCGGTCGGTCAGCGTGGGCTCGGGCATCACCGAGGCCGACGTCGACCTGGTGGAGGGCGAGGTGCTCGGCGTGGCCGGGCTGCTGGGCTCCGGGCGCACGGAGCTGGCCCGCGCGCTGACCGGCATCGACCGCCTCGACGCCGGGATCATCCGGATCGAGGGCAGCGACGAGAGCATCGCCGGGCCGCGGTCGGCGATCTCGCTCGGCATCGTGTACTCCTCGGAGAACCGCCGCACGGAGGGCATCATCAGCGAGCTCAGCGTGCAGGAGAACATCACCCTCGCGCTCCAGGCCGAGCGCGGCGTGCTGCGCCGCATCCGTCCGTCGCGGCAGCGTGAGCTGGCGATGAGCTGGGTCGACGCGCTCGACATCCGCCCGCCCGACCTGGACCGCCCGGCCGGCACCCTGTCCGGCGGCAACCAGCAGAAGGTCCTGCTGGCTCGGCTGCTCGCGCTCTCGCCGCGCGCGCTCGTGCTCGACGAGCCGACGCGCGGCATCGACGTCGGCGCGAAGGTCGAGGTGCAGAACCTCATCGGGGAGCTGGCCGACAACGGGCTCAGCGTCATGTTCATCTCGGCCGAGCTGGAAGAGGTGCTGCGGGTGGGCAACCGCGTGGCGATCGTGCAGGAGGGCCGTATCGTCGACACCGTGCCGACCGAGGAGCTGACCGTCGACTCCTTGACGGCCATGGTGGCCAGCCCGGGCGGGGTGGCATGAGCGAGCCCGGGGCGGAGCGCGGCCGGGGCCGCGCCGCCAACATCTTCGACGTCGCCCGGCTGGCCGGCGTCTCCCACCAGACCGTCTCGCGGGTCATCAACGAGATGCCGAACGTCCGGCCCTCGACCCGGGCGCGCGTCGAGCAGGCCATCGCCCAGCTGCACTACAGCCCGTCCCCCGCGGCTCGTGCCCTCGTCACCCGGCGCACCCGCACCATCGGCCTGGTCACCCCCGGCATCTCCGACTACGGCCCGACCTCGATCGCGATGCACTTCAACTTCGCGGCCCGGGCCGCGCGCTACAGCGTGGAGACGGTCAGCGCGCCGCCCGACGACCCGAAGGCCATCCGGGCGGTCGTCGACGGCCTGCTGCGCCAACGCGTGGACGCGATCGTCCTCGTCGTCGTGGACGTCACCGTGCTCGAGCTCGTGCGCAGCCTCGACCTGAGCGTCCCGGTCGTGATCGCGGCGTCGGTCGCGCGCCGCAGCCCCAACATCGTCTCGATCGACCAGTACCGTGGCGCCCGCTCGGCCGTGCGCCACCTGGTCGAGATCGGGCACACCCGGATCCTCCACCTGGCCGGGCCCCGCAACGCTCCCGACGCCATGGAGCGCGTGCGCGGCTGGCGCGACGAGCTGGCCGCCCACAAGCTCGAGATCACCCCGCCCGTGCACGGCGACTGGTCGGCCGAGAGCGGCCACCGGCTGGGCTCCGAGCTCGACATCGAGCCCGGGACGGCGGTCTTCGTCGGCAACGACCAGATGTCGATCGGCCTCCTCTCCGCGCTGCGCCAGCGCGGGCTGCGCGTGCCCGAGGACGTCAGCGTGATCGGCTTCGACGACGTCCCGGAGGCGGGCTACCTCTTCCCGCCGCTGACGACCGTGCGCCAGGACTTCGACACGCTCGGCGAGCTGATCATGCAGAAGGTCCTGATCGCCGTCGAGGAGTCCGAGCCGCTCACCGAGGATACCCCGCTCCCCACGCACCTGGTCCTGCGGCAGTCGACCCGGGCGGTCGAGGACTGAGGCACTGTCGCTAGGCTCCCGCTGTTGCAAAGAGTTTGCAACAAGCCGAGGAGGGGCCGTGCCGACCGACACCCAGGTGGTGCCTGCGGCGCCGGCCGACCCTCTGGGCCTGCGCGCCGCCCGGCGGCGTACGACGGGGTGGGTGGTCGCGCTCGCGCTGGGCCTGGTCGCGACGGTCGTCGTGGGGGTCGGGGTGGGTGCCTTCTCCGTGCCGCCCGGCACCGTCGCCCGCGTCGTGGCCCACCACCTGGTCGGCTGGCCGGGAGAGCAGACGTGGAGCGGCCCGGTCGACGCGATCGTGTGGCAGGTCCGGATGCCGCGGGTGCTGCTCGGCGCCCTGGTCGGCGCCGGTCTCGCGATCTGCGGTGTCGCCCTCCAGGCGATGGTCCGCAACGTCCTCGCCGACCCCTACCTCCTCGGCGTCAACTCGGGCGCCTCCAGCGGGGCCGCGGCCGCCATCCTCTTCGGCGTCGGCGCGGCGTTCGCGGAGTACTCGCTGCAGGCGACGGCGTTCCTCGGCGCGCTGGCCGCCTCGCTGCTCGTCTTCCTCGTGGCGCGCACGGCCGGCCGGGTCACGTCCATCCGGTTGCTGCTGGCCGGCGTCGCCGTCGGCTACGCGCTCTACGCGCTCACCAGCTTCCTGATCTTCGCCTCGGGCTCGGCCGAGGGCGCCCGCTCGGTGATGTTCTGGCTGCTCGGCTCCCTCGCCCTGGCCCAGTGGAACGCTCCCTTCACCATCGTGGCGCTCGTGGTGGTGTCGGCGACCCTGCTGCTGACGATCTGGGGACGCCGCCTCGACGCCCTGGCCATCGGCGACGAGACCGCCCTCACCCTGGGTGTCCGCCCGGAGCGGTTCCGGCTGCTCCTGCTCGTGGTCGTGGCGCTCTGCGTGGGCGTGGTCGTCGCGGCCGCGGGAAGCATCGGCTTCGTCGGCCTGGTCGTCCCCCACCTCGCGCGTCGCGCCGTCGGCGGCACCCACGCCCGGGTCGTCGTCGTCGCCGCCCTGATGGGGGCGATCCTGCTCATCTGGGCCGACGTGCTGGCCCGCACGCTCTTCGCGCCCCAGGAGATCCCGATCGGGATCATCACCTCCCTCGTCGGCGCGCCCTTCCTGCTCGTGCTGATCCGCCGCCTGCACGCCAGCAACGCCTGACCCGTCACCCACCCGTCCGAGGAGGACCCGTGCCGTCGTACCGCTCCGCCAGCGTCACCGTGCTGCTCGCCCTGACCCTGCCCCTGGGGCTGACCGCCTGCGGGTCCGAGGACGGCGGCAGCGCGGAGCCGGCGTCGGAGGCCACCGGCGGCTACCCCGTCACGGTCGAGAACTGCGGCGCCGAGGTCACCTTCGAGCAGGCGCCCGAGCGGGTCGTGCTGCTGAAGAGCTCCGCGGTCCCGTTCCTGCACGAGCTCGGCGTGATGGACCGGGTGGTCGCCCGCGCCGGCTCCTACCCCGACGAGTACTACGACGAGGAGACTCGCGCCCAGCTCGAGGAGATCCCGCTCCTGACCGACGAGCTCGACACGAGCGGGCACCTCCAGATCTCCCAGGAGGTCGTGATCAGCCAGGAGCCCGACCTCGTCCTCGGCGAGGTCGACAACCTCTCGCGCGCGACCCTCGACGCCGTCGGCATCCCGCTCATCGAGGAGCCCGCGCTGTGCGACACGGGCGTCGACGAGCCCGGCTTCGACGACGTCTACGCCCAGCTCGAGGTCTACGGGCAGGTCTTCGGCCGCGGGGCCGAGGCGCAGGCCGCGATCGCCGGCCTCGAGGAGGACCTGGCCGAGATCGAGGCCGAGGTCGGGACGGGCGCCGGGCGGACCGCCGCGGTGCTCTACCCCACGATCGGCGGCGGCACGACCTACGCCTACGGCACGCGGAGCATGGCGCACCCGCAGCTGGAGGCCGCGGGCTTCGAGAACGTCTTCGGCGACGTCGACGAGCGGGTCTTCGAAGTCACGCTCGAGGAGCTCCTCGGCCGCGACCCGGACGTGCTGGTGCTGCTGCACAGCGAGGGCGACCCGGCCGAGGTCGTGGACGCGATCGCGCAGCTCCCGGGCGCCGCCGACCTCACCGCCGTCCGCAACGGCGACGTGATGGCTCAGCTGTTCAACTTCACCGAGCCCCCCACGCCGCTGTCCGTGGTCGGCCTGGGGCGGATCGTGGAGCGGTTCGGGTCGGGCGCGTGATCCGCGCGGAGCAGCTCTCCTGGTCCTACGGCGCGACCCCGGTCCTCGACGCCGTCTCCCTCGCGGCGCCGCACGGCCGGGTCCTCGGCCTGATCGGCCCGAACGGCAGCGGCAAGACCACGCTGCTGCGGCTGATGTACGGCGCGCTGGCCAGCCCCACGGGCGAGGTCACCGTCGACGGCGACCGGCTGGCGGCACTGCCGGCCCGCGAGGCGGCCCTGCGGCTCGCGGTCGTGGTGCAGGAGGCCGGTGGCGAGAGCTCGATGACCGTCGCGGAGACCGTCCTGCTCGGCCGCAGCCCGCACCTCTCGTCGTTCCAGCGGACCGGCGCCGCCGACCACGCGGTCGCCGCGGAGTCCTTGGCGAGGGTCGGGGCGACCCACCTGGCGGCCCGCCCGTTCAGCGGGCTCTCCGGGGGCGAGCGGCAGCGCGTGCTGATCGCCCGCGCCCTGGTCCAGCAGGCCACCCACCTGCTGCTCGACGAGCCCACCAACCACCTCGACATCCGCTACCAGCACGAGGTGCTCGGCCTCGTGGCCGACCTCGCCCGCGACCTGCACCGCACGGTGGTCGTGGTGCTGCACGACCTCAACCTGGCGGCGCGCTACTGCGACGACGTCGTCCTCCTCGGGGACGGCGGCGTCGTGGCGGCCGGACCGGTCGGCGCCGTCCTCACCCCCGAGGTCCTCGAACCGGTCTAC
>JAEZKN010000162.1 GCA_023415395.1 Actinomycetes bacterium | reverse complement strand
GCCCTGGCCGGCGCATGAGCCGCGAGCTGGCCGAGCTCGCCCTCGAGGTCGCGCGCGAGGCCGCGGCCCTGGTCCGGGACCGTCGGCGCGGCGACGTCACCGTGGCCGCCACCAAGAGCAGCGACGTCGACGTCGTCACCGAGGCCGACCGCGCGAGCGAGGCGCTCATCCGCGAGCGGCTCCTGGCCCGCCGCCCCCACGACGGGGTGCTGGGGGAGGAGGGCGACGACGTCCCCAGCAGCTCCGGGGTCCGGTGGATCGTCGACCCGATCGACGGGACCGTGAACTTCCTCTACGACCTCCCCCAGTACGCCGTCTCGATCGCCGCCGAGCGGGACGGTGAGGTCGTCGCGGGCGTGGTGCTCAACGTCGCACCGGGCACGGAGTACGTCGGGCACCTCGCCGACGAGCACGGACCGGCGGTGGCGACCCGCGACGGCCGCCCGATCCAGGTCCGCGAGCCGACCCCGCTGGCGCTGCGGCTCCTGGCGACGGGGTTCAACTACGACGCGGACCTCCGGCGCCGCCAGGCCGCCGCGCTGGTCGACCTGATCACCCAGGTGCGCGACGTACGCCGCCTCGGTGCCTGCTCGCTGGACCTGTGCCACGTGGCGGAGGGGACGCTGGACGGCTACTTCGAGGAGGGGGTCAACCTCTGGGACCACGCCGCCGGCGGGCTCATCGCCCGGATCGCCGGAGCGCGGGTCGAGATCCACCCCGGAGCGGGCGGCACGCCCATGGTCGTGTGTGGTCCTGCTCACGGGTTCGACGAGCTGCTGGCCGCCGTGCGCGCGGCTGGTTTCTCCCCCGAATCGGGGGAATAGCGGGTCAATACCAGATGTTGACGCTCCGCGACGTGGAACGAGTGTGCGGATTCGGTCCGCGATGGTGCACAATCTGGCGCTCGGCGACGACGCAGCGAGCATTCAGCACGGGAGAGTGGGAAGACGATGGCGACCGACTACGACGCACCGCGGAAGAACGAGGACGAGCAGTCCGAGGAGAGCATCGAAGAGCTCAAGGCGCGCCGTCACGACAAGAACTCGGGCAAGGTCGACGAGGACGAGGCGGAGGCCGCGGAGTCGTTCGAGCTCCCTGGCGCGGACCTGTCGCACGAGGAGCTGGCCGTCGAGGTCAAGCCCAAGCAGGAGGACGAGTTCACCTGCATGAGCTGCTTCCTGGTGCACCACCGCAGCCAGCTGGCCGACCAGAAGAAGATGATCTGTCGCGACTGCGCTGCCTGATCCAGGCGGAAAGGGCCCGACCCCTCCGGGGGTCGAGGCCCTTTCGTGCGTCCTCAGGCCTTCTGGCCGTCCTTGCGCAGGTCCGGCGGCAGGTGACCGGTCGAGCGCGTGTAGTACGACGCCGCCTTGCGCTGCGCGAGCATCCGGGCCAGGCCGACGGCCACGCCGCTGGCGATCGCCCAGCTGACCGCCTCCCAGATCTCCACGTCGGGGTCCGCCGGGTTCTCCGGCGGTTGCTTGCCGGTCGCGAGCGACCAGGCCTTGTCCAGTCCCTTCTTCGCGAGCGCGGCCGCGCCCAGCGCCGAGACCAGCGAGAAGACGGACCAGATCTTCGAGGAGTCCTTTGCCATGCGCTGACAGTACCCAGCCGGGTCGTGGCCCAGACCGGTCAGGCCCAGACCGGTCAGGCCCAGACCGGTCAGGCCCGGGTGAGCGCCGTCAGGGCCTGCGCCAGCTCCTCGGGGTGGCGCGTGCCGATCAGCCAGTAGGGCGTCGGGTCGTGGGGGTCGGTGATCTCCACCTTGACCGCGCGCTTGAGATAGGGCCGGATCAGGAGGTAGGCCCGGGCGTCCGCGTCGACTCCCGCCGCGCGGCGGGTCTCGCCGGCGTCGAGGGCGACGGCCTCACCGAGGTGCTCGGCCGAGATGTGCGCGCGGCCGGCGCGGAGCGTCCCGTCGGCCACGACGACGCGGGCGCCGCCGTAGGAGGTGAAGAGGAACGTCATCAGGGCCAGCGCCACCAGGGTGACGATCCAGGCACCGAGCGGGGGCATGGCCACCGCGACCGCGAGCCACAGCGTCGCGACCAGCATGGTGCCCTGCACCCACCAGCGCAGCGGGACGCCGAGCCGCTCGGCGTAGGCAGGGGTCAGGCTCACGGGGGAATCCTTCCATTGGCGCTGGGAGGACCGGGCGGTAGGGTCCGGCGACGTGCCCGATCTGGAGGTGCTCGTCACCCGCCTCGACCCCGACCTCCCGCTCCCGGCCTACGCCCACCCCGGCGACGCCGGCGCGGACCTGGTCACGACCGTCGACGTGACGCTCGCTGCGGGGGAGCGGGCGCTGGTGCCCACGGGCCTGGCGATCGCGCTGCCGCTGGGGTACGTCGCGCTCGTGCACCCGCGCTCGGGCCTGGCCGCCAAGCACGGCCTGTCGATCGTCAACACCCCGGGGACGGTGGACGCCGGCTACCGCGGCGAGATCAAGGTGATGCTGATCAACCACGACCCGCGTGAGCCGATCGAGCTGCGGCGCGGCGACCGGATCGCCCAGCTGGTGATCCAGCGGGTCGAGGTGGCTCGCTTCACCGAGGTCGAGGAACTCCCCGCGTCGGTCCGTGGCGCCGGGGGCTACGGTTCTACCGGGGGGTTCGGCCCCCCGTCCGTCCCGACCGAGGAGTAGTCGCGTGAAGTTCCGTCGCAAGTCCACCGAGGCCGACCCGTCGGCCGCCGAGGTGGCTGCCGAGGTCGCTCCCGAGGACGCCGCCGAGGACGCCGCCGAGGACGCCTCCGCGGAGGAGGCCGGCGCCGGGCCCACCGGCGGCCCGTTCGACGTCGACGACCTCACCGAGGACGACGTGCAGGCCCGCCTGGACCTCGGCGCGCTGCTGATCCCGCCCGCGGAGGGCGTGGAGCTGCGGGTCCAGGTCGACGAGGCCACCGAGCAGGTCCAGTCGGTGCTGCTGGCCGGCGAGGAGGGCGCGATCGAGATCCGGGCCTTCGCGGCCCCCCGCAACGGCGACCTGTGGAGCGAGGTGCGGCCGCGGCTGGCCGCCGACTTCGCCCAGCGTGGCGGCACCGCCACCGAGCAGGAGGGCCGCTTCGGCACCGAGGTCCACGGGCGGCTGACCGTGCAGACGCCCGACGGGCGCACCGGCACCCAGGTCTCGCGGATCATCGGCGTCAACGGCCCCCGCTGGATGCTGCGGGCGACCGTGCTGGGCAAGCCGGCCGTCGAGCCCGAGACCGCCGGGCCCTGGGAGGACCTGATCGCCGCCATCGCGGTGCGCCGGGGCAGCCAGGCGATGCCCGTCGGCGCCGAGCTCACCGTCACGCTGCCCCCGCGCGGTTAGGGCTGGTCCCATGGCCGAGAAGAGCCGGTTGCGCCGCACCATCAGCCGGTGGGCGAGCACCGACGACCAGCACGCCCGCGACATGCGCCGCACCTTCGCCGCGCAGGGCGGCACCGGCGTCGACCGGATCGGTGACGCGTCCGACCGCGAGCGCGTGCGCCTGCGCGGCACGCTGCGCACCGTCACGCTGCGCCCGCGCGGCGGCGTCCCCGCGCTCGAGGCCGAGCTGTACGACGGCACCGGCTCGATCACGGTGATCTGGCTCGGTCGCCGCCAGATCGCCGGGGTCGACCCGGGCCGCTCGGTCGAGGTGCAGGGCCGGATCGGCCGCCACGACGGCGAGCGGATCATGTACAACCCGCGCTACGAGCTGATGCCGTGACCGAGCCGCACAGCACTGCCTCCGTCGACACCGTCGAGGCGGTCGTCCGGGCCCAGATCGCGCGCGCCCTCGGCGGCAAGCGGGGGATGGTCGAGGCCGCCGTGCCGACGATCGTCTTCACGGTCATGTGGCTGTCCACCAAGGAGCTGCGCTACGCCCTCACCGCGAGCATCGCGATCGCGGTGGCGTTGCTGGTCGTGCGTCTGGTGCAGCGCTCGACGGTGCAGTTCGTCGTCAACGCCCTGTTCGGCATCGGCATCGGCTGGCTGTTCATCACGATCTCCGCGAGCCGCGGGGGCAGCGAGGACGACCAGGCGCTGGCGTACTTCCTGCCGGGGATCATCTACAACTCCGGCTACACCGTCGTGCTGGCCCTGACCTGCCTGATCGGCTGGCCGTTGGTCGGCTTCATGGTCGGCAGCGTGACCGGCGACGCGACCGCGTGGCACCGGGACAAGCAGATCGTGCGGCTCTGCTCGACCCTCACCTGGCTGCTCGCCGTGCCGTGCCTGGTGCGCGTGGTCGTGCAGGCCCCCATCTGGTTCGCCGCCAAGAGCGGTGCGATGGAGACCGACTCGGCCGTGGCCGCGCTCGGCGTCCTCAAGATCGCGATGGGCTGGCCGCTGCAGCTGGCCGCGCTCGCCGCGATGGCGTGGGTGCTCTCCCGCAACAAGACGCCGGTCGAGTCACCCGCCGTGGGCTGAGGGCGCCAGCAGGCGCTCGAGGTCCTCCTCGACGTCGGCCGGGACGACGAAGAGCAGCTCGTCCCCGGCCTCGACCGGCTGCTCGGCGTCCGGGACGTAGACCTGGCCGTCGCGCAGGATCGTCACCAGCGCGCAGTTCTCGGGGAAGGGGATCAGCCCGGCCGGCTTGCCGACGTACGGCGAGTCCGTGGGCAGCGTCATCTCGACCAGGTTGGCGTTGCCCTGGCGGAAGGTGAAGAGCCGGACCAGGTCGCCCACGGTCACCGCCTCCTCGACCAGGGCGGACATGATCCGCGGGGTCGACACGTTGACGTCGACGCCCCAGGCCTCGGTGAAGAGCCACTCGTTGTTGGGGTGGTTGACCCGCGCGACCGTGCGCGGCACCCCGAACTCGGTCTTGGCGAGCAGGGAGGTCACCAGGTTGACCTTGTCGTCGCCGGTCGCGGCGATGACGACGTCGCACTGGTCCAGGCGCGCCTCCTCGAGCGAGGACATCTCGCAGGAGTCGGCCAGCAGCCACTCCGCGTCGGGGACCCGCTCCGGCTTGATCGAGCCGGGGTTCTTGTCGACGAGCAGCACCTCGTGCCCGTTCTGGATCAGCTCCCGGGCGATGGAGCGGCCGACGGCTCCCGCCCCGGCGATGGCGACACGCATCGCGTCTCCTAGCTCTCGTCCGGGCCGGCGTCGATGACCTGGTAGGCGTGTGGCGCGTTCTCCTCGCGCAGGGCGACGTGCAGGACGTCGCCCTCCTGGATCACGCTCTCGCGGGTGGGGAGCGTGCCCTCGCCCAGGCGGTCGATCCAGGCGATCCGGGTCTTGGACTGCAGCTGGAAGTCCACCGTGCGGTGGCCGATCCAGTTCGGGGGCGCCGGCAGGTGGTCGACGCGGATGGTGCCGGAGGGGTCGCGGAAGTCGGGCTCGGCTCCGGCGGGGAGCAGGCGGCGCAGCACCTGGTCGGCGGTCCACTTCACGGTCGCGACGGTGGTGATGCCGAGTCGCTGGTAGACCTCGGCTCGCCCGGGGTCGTAGATGCGGGCCACGACCTGCTGGATGCCGAAGGTCTCCCGCGCCACGCGGGCGGCGATGATGTTGGAGTTGTCGCCGCTCGAGACGGCGGCGAACGCGTCGGCGCGCCGGATGCCGGCCTTCTCCAGGACCTCCTGGTCGAAGCCCTGCCCCGTGATCTTGTCGCCGTTGAAACCGGGGCCGAGCCGGCGGAACGCGTCCGGGTCGGCGTCGATGACGGAGACCGTGTGGTTGCGGTCCTCGAGGCTCCGCGCCAGCGTCGAGCCGACGCGTCCGCAGCCCATGATCACGACGTGCACGGTGCAGACGCTACAACAGCGCGCGGCGCGGATACCCCGGCCGCCGCGGTGTGGGTCTAGCCTTTCCCGTCGTGGGCGTCGGCGACGTATCGAAGCGGATCCTGCTGGGACGCAAGCTGCGCAGCTCCCAGCTGGGGGAGACGCTCCTCCCCAAGCGGATCGCGCTCCCGGTCTTCGCCAGCGACGCGCTCTCCTCCGTCGCCTACGCCCCCGACGAGATCTTCATCATGCTGTCGCTGGCGGGCGCCTCGGCGTACGTCTGGTCCTGGAAGATCGGCATCGCCGTCGCGCTGGTGATGGTGGCGGTCGTCGCGTCCTACCGGCAGACCGTCCACGCCTACCCGAGCGGTGGCGGCGACTACGAGGTGGCGTCGGTCAACCTCGGCCGGACGGCGGGCACCACGGTCGCCAGCGCGCTGCTGGTCGACTACGTGCTGACCGTCGCGGTGTCGATCTCCTCGGGTGCGCAGTACGCCGCCTCCGCGATCCCGGCGCTCTCCGGGCACGAGGTCACGGTCGCGACCCTGGCCGTCGTGCTGCTCATGGCGATGAACCTGCGCGGCATCCGCGAGTCCGGGTCGTTCTTCGCCGTCCCCACCTATGCCTTCATGGTCGCGATCCTCGGCATGTCGCTCTTCGGGTTCTACCGGCTGGCGGCCGGAGAGCTGCCGCAGGTGGAGAGCGCGACGTTCGAGATGGTGCCCGAGCCGGGCTACGGCGACTCGCTGACCACCTTCGCGCTGCTCTTCCTGCTGGCGCGGGCCTTCTCCTCCGGCTGTGCCGCGCTGACCGGCGTCGAGGCCATCTCCAACGGGGTCCCGGCGTTCCGGCGCCCCAAGAGCCGCAACGCCGCCACGACCTTGATGCTGCTCGGACTCATCGCGATCTCGATGATGCTCAGCGTCATCCTGCTCGCCAAGCAGATGGGCCTCCAGCTGGTCGATCCCGACGACCTGGACCGACTCACGCGCGACGGCCAGCCGCTGCCGGCCGGCTACGACCAGCACACCGCGATCTCGCAGATCGCCGACGCGCTCTTCCAGGACTTCCGGCCGGGCTTCTACCTCGTCGTGACCGTCACCGGCATCATCTTGGTGCTCGCGGCCAACACCGCGTTCAACGGCTTCCCGGTGCTCGGCTCGATCCTGGCCAAGGACGGGTTCGCACCGCGCGCCCTCGGCTCGCGCGGCGACCGGCTCGCCTACAGCAACGGCATCGTCTTCCTCGCCGTGATGGCGATCGTGCTCATCATCGCGTTCGACGCCGAGCCGACCCGCCTGATCCAGCTCTACATCGTGGGCGTGTTCGTCTCGTTCAACCTCAGCCAGCTGGGCATGATCCGGCACTGGACCCGGCACCTGCGCACCGAGCGCGACCCCGCCGTGCGCCGCCACATGCAGCGCTCGCGGATCATCAACACCGTCGGCCTGTCGATGACCGCGGTCGTGCTGGTGATCGTGCTCATCACCAAGTTCTTCGCCGGGGCCTGGATCACGATCCTCGCGATGGTCGTCTTCTTCATGATCATGCGCGGCATCCGCCGCCACTACGACAACGTCGAGCTCGAGCTGGCCGCCGACGAGGAGGACAAGGTCCTCCCGACGCGGGTGCACGCGATCGTGCTGGTCTCCAAGCTGCACAAGCCGACGCTGCGGGCGCTGGCCTTCGCCAAGGCGACGCGGCCCAACGTGCTCGAGGGCGTCTACGTCTCCAGCGACCCGGTCGCCACGCAGCGCCTGCTGGAGGAGTGGGACGAGCGCAACACCGGCGTCCCGCTCAAGGTGCTGCACTCGCCGTACCGCGAGCTGGTCCGGCCGATCGTCGACTACGCGATGGAGATCCGGCGGGCCAACCCGCGCGGCGTGGTCGCGGTCTACATCCCGGAGTACGTCGTGGGTCGCTGGTGGGAGCAGCTGCTGCACAACCAGACGGCGCTGCGCCTCAAGGGCCGCCTCCTCTTCGCCCCGGGCGTGATGGTGACGTCGGTGCCCTACCAGCTGCGCTCCTCCCAGCTCGTCGCCGACCGGGTGGAGCGCGAGGGCATGTGGCTGCGGCCCGGCCTGCGCACCGGCAACGTGCCCGAGGGCACCGACGACCGGCAGGTCCAGTGAACCGACGCCCGCGCCAGCGCCGGGCCCGGGGTGCCTCCCGGGTCGGCGAGCGCTTCGAGGCCGTCGTCGGGCCGGTGGCCCACGGGGGCCACTGCGTGGTCCGGCTCGAGGAGCGGGTCGTCTTCGTGCGGCACGCCATCCCGGGGGAGCGGGTGGTCGTCGAGATCACCGAGGGCACCGACGGCGCCCGCTTCTGGCGAGGCGACGCCGTCGAGGTCCTCGAGGCCTCGCAGGACCGCGTGGTGCCGCCGTGCCCCCACGCCGGTCCGGGCCTGTGCGGTGGCTGCGACTTCCAGCACGTCACGCTCCCGCGCCAGCGCGAGCTCAAGGCCGCGGTCGTGCGCGAGCAGCTGAGCCGCCTGGCCGACACCCAGGTGCCCGTCGAGGTGGAGGCGGTCCCGGGCGACTCCTCCGACCTCGGGGACGGGCTGCGCTACCGCACCCGCATCCAGTGGGCGACCGGGCCGCGCGGCGTGCGCGGGCTGCGGAAGTACCGCTCGCACGACGTGGTCCCCGTCGAGGACTGCCTCATCACCAGGACCGACGCCCGTGCGGTGACCCGTGCCGGCACCACGCTGGACCGGCAGGCGGGCGCGTCGGGCGCGGTCGTCACCGAACGCGTCACGGTGCCGCCGTACGGCGAGCGGGCGTTCGCCGTCGCGGCCGACGGCTTCTGGCAGGTGCACCCCGGTGCGCCCCGTGCGCTCGTCTCCGCGGTGCTCGAGATGGCGCAACCGCGACGGGGGGAGACCGTGCTCGACCTCTACTCCGGCGTCGGGCTCTTCGCCCGCTTCCTCGCCGAGGCCGTCGGGCCCACCGGGCGAGTGCTGTCGGTCGAGGGCGACCGCACCGCCTCCAAGCACGCGCGCACGAACCTCGCCGGGCTGCCCGGCGTCACCG
>JAEZKN010000158.1 GCA_023415395.1 Actinomycetes bacterium | reverse complement strand
TCGCCGAGATCGTCCAGCCCTGCTTGTGCAACGCATGCGCGTCGATGTCTTCCTCCCGTGTGAGCATGAGCAGCAGGAGCCCCTTCGATCGGCCAGCGAGTGGTCAGAGACCGCCAGCCTCGAAGGGCTCCGCCGTCCTCGGCGGAGCCACACGGGTGGGGAACTTCAGTGAGCAGGTCTGGGGAGACTCAGGTGAGCGCCGTCACCGCATCGAGTAGCACGAACTTCTACCTCGGCCGGGTCGGCGTTCGTCCGATGGTCCAACCACGACCGCGCGTCGAGTTCCAGGAGATGCGCGAGCTCGGGAGCGCCGAGCAGGCGCGTTCCGGGGTTCCCTTCCAGCGCAGGGACTGGCATGCGTTCGAGCCGGAAGAGCGAATCGAGGCGTCTGGGTCGCCGGCCACGGGAGACTCCTGGACCGCCCGTTCGAGAGACTTGCCAGGGATGTCGTCCACATCGGAGATGTCCTGCTGAAAGCCGTCGAGCCCGAGTGCGCCATGGTGACTGAAGGGGAGGTGGTCGTCATGTTGGCGCACAGGGCTGCTCTCCTGGTGAAGGTTGCGTTGTCGGACACGCGGCTTCCTGCGGCCGGCCCCGATGCCCGACGGCCGCGTGCCCTCCACACCGGGGCCGACGGCTCCTGACGGCCTGCTACCGAGCTCGCCTCGATGCAAGTCAGTCGACCGCATCGACGATCGTGCCGCCGCCGTTGACCTTGACCGAGAACCCGATGCGCCCGCGTGGCGCCGCCAGCTTGGGGAGGGCGAGCGAGAACAGTGTCGCGACGTCAGCAGCAGGCGCCGGGTCAGGCAGGTCCTCGGGCTTCGAGACTCCGGACGTGCCGTCGGCTGCGAAGGTCAGGAGCAGTGCTCCGCGGGTGGGTGTGTGGAGCCGGCTCGCGTCCGGGTACTGCGCAGTGGATGCCGCCATGCGCGGGTCCGGGTCATCGGCAGGCACGATGCCGCCCGAGATGATCCTCATTGCCGCGCGCTGCCGCGGTGAGCTTCCGGAGAACACGCCGTCACGGTCCTGCCGCCGGTTCCTCTCGAGCACGGTCAGAGGCGTCGCGCGGTCGCCGATCCGGCGGCGCACCACCGACTTGCCCTTGAGTCGCGGGACGAGCACCGCCCAGTCCACGAGCGTCCCCTCGGCGCGAGCCTGGTCGAGGAACTGAGTGGTCGGCGCGAAGTCGAACTTCGGGTTCCAGTGGAACTGGTCGAGGATCTCCCGGACCAGATCGGCGGAGACGATCCCGTAGTCGGCCTCGTAGACCCCGAAGGTCCCGGAGAAGAAGGTCCCTGATTGTGTGGCGGCGTCGAGCAGGGGTTGCACAGCACGGAAATGGGCCGCGTTGACGTGTGCACTGCGGGGCGGCTGCTGGAAGAAGTCCTTGACCGTCCCGCCCTCACCCTTCGACGTGAGCACGGCGTTGTACATCTTGTTCGCGCCCGTCGGCTTCAGTCCCGGCAACGACTGGAAGACCATCGGGGGAACCTGCACCGGCGTGACACGCGGCCTGCCGGTCTCGTCGACACCCTGGTAACCCCGGAGTTCCTCCCGGAAGTCCTCCTCGTCCCGGACGACCGCCTCGAAGGCCCGGTAGAGGTCGACCTTCGTCCCCCGTGGGCCGGGCACGGCGCGGCCGACGAACAGCCGGACGAGGTCGCGGTACCCGGGCCGGTACCCGAACCACCGCCCCATCTGCATGAGCGTGTCCGCAGCCTGGGTGCGACGGGTGTAGTACGAGGTGGTCAGCCCCTCGACCGTGAAGCCTCGGCTGAGCTTGGCCCCACCCACAAGGATCTTCCAGACGTCACCGCGCTGGAAGTCGAGGTCGGGCTGCGCGTAGTCCGCTTCCTTGTTGCCGTTGACCACCGCGATCGGGGAGGCGCCGCGCTCGATCCGGTCGATGGCCTGCCCGATGTAGGGACGCAGCGGCCCGAAGTCCTCGGGCACCGGCTGGTCGCCCGCGCGTGCGCGACTCACGGGGACGAAGTCGTCGCGCCACAGGTCGTGGAGGCGCCTCTGTCCGGCCGGCTGACTGTAGGCGCCGCGCCTCCACACCGTGTGGATCTCCTGAGCCAGGTCGTCGTGCTTGTCGGTCCGGACGGACTCGTGGATGAGCATCGTGTGGTGCCTGGTCGGCACATCGCTCCCCTGGGCCGCCCGCCAGAGCTTGATCGCACCGGACAGCACGTAGGAGTCGAGTGCACTCTGCATCTCCTCGTGCCGCTTCGCCTCGTCGTCCGGCGCTGCGTACAGGCCACGCACGAACGCCTTCTCGTTCGAGGCCGCGACGGTCCTCTCGTCGTCCTCGGACAGGTCGAGGTCGTGGAAGTCCCTGCCCCCCATGTACGCACGCGGCGGCTCGAGGCTGACGATGAAGTCCTTGGGGAAGATGTCCTCGGAGTCGTCGGGGTCGACGAAGACGTTGGCGAACGGTGTCGCCGTGTAGCCGACGTACTGGGCACGCTTGAGCACGCCGAGCAGCCTCGCGATCTTGTTGTTGATCTCGGAGCGGTCCTTGTCCTCCGCGCTCGGCGTCTTCTGCCTCCGCGTGTTCACGGATGCCTGGTCCGCCTCGTCGTCGATGATGAGGGTCGGGATCTCACCGAGGTCGGCGTGGATGCGCCCGAGGTCGTCCAAGAGCTTGTCGAGCACCGACTTGTTCTTCTTCACGACGGCGATCCGCACGTCGGAGCCGAACAGGTTGTCCGGGTGCCACAGCCGCTTCGCCGGGACGGCGAGCTCGTTGCCGGCGCGGAAGTCGAGCGCCGAGAGGCCGGCCTGCAGGCTGCGGTAGTCCCACGTGGACCGCGTCAGGCGGCGGATCTCGGGCGCCCCGAGGTCCCGCGGCCGGGCCCCGTGGCGCAGGAACTTGCCGTCGACCCAGTCGCGGTCGCGCACGCCTGCGTAGTCGACGTCGGCGAGGAGGTGCTCGTCGTCGCGGGGGATCCCTCCGAGGATGTTCTCCTCCCCGACCAGCTCCATGTCGATGCGGCGCTGCGTCTGGCTGCGCAGGATCTCGATCGTCCCGGTGAGGACGATGACGAGGCGGTAGCCGGCGTCGACGGCCTTCGCGATCACCCCGGTGAAGTTGGCGGTCTTGCCTGACTGCACGTGCCCGACGACCAGCCCACGGGACTGGTACGGGGCTTCCCGTGTCGGGTCCGCCAGACGCCCGACGACCTCCCGCGTCGCCGCGTCGAGACGATCGACCGCGAACGCGTCCATCTTCTGCTCGAGCACACCGCGGTAGGCGTCCCAGTAGAACGTCCGCTCCGCCGCCCGGTCGTCGGTGTACCACGGGTCCCAGTCCGCGTCGACGATGACCGTGGTCTGCGACTCGTGCAGCGGGAAGGCGTCGGTGAGACGGGCGGCGGACGTCTCACCGAGGTCGAGCTCGCGCAGCACCGCACAGCGGCGGTCGAGCGTGCCCGGGAGCGTCGGCAAGCCGTCGGTGCCCGTGGCCCACGGCGCCGACTCCAACGCCTCCCAGCGCGCCAGCTGGATGTGGAAGGCCACCCGCACGGGGTCGTTCGGGTCCCCTCCGAGGAGCACGTCGACGAGCCCCGGCTCGTCGAGGACGAGCTCGTCGCGGCGAAGCCGGTGGTTCACCTCGTCGAGCAGCGGTTCGGGCGCGAATCCCTGCATGCCCTTGAGCACGCGAGTCACGGCCGCGGCGTACAGGTCAGACATCGGTGATCTCCTGGCGGGTGAGGAACGTGGCGAGCGGCTCCCCCGGGTCTCCGGGCGTGCGTGCCGAGAGGTCGAGGCGGTATTGCAGATCGCTGATGAGCTCCAGGTGCGGCACCACGCCGGAGAGGCGGGCGGGGGTGATGGCCGGGAAGTCGTCGTCGATCTCGAAGGCCGCCGGGGTGCTACGCAGGATGTAGCGGTCGGGATAGAGATCCGCGTCGTCGTCCCGCCAGCCGACGCCGTGCAGATGGACCGCGAGACTCTCCCGGCGGGTGTGCGGCACTCGCCGCCGCAGGTCCTCGACGAGCTCAGGGAGCCCGAGTCCGCGCGCGCCACCCGCACGCGTGACCTGGATCGACACGAGCCACAGCGGACGGCCGGGGTTGGCCTCCAGCTGGCGCTCGCCGTGGACGACGTGCACACGACGCTCCGCCGACGTCGTCTTGACCTCGACGTCGAAGTGGGGAAGACCGAGGTCGTGCTGCTCACCGAGGAGCCCGAGCCACCAGTCGATGACATCGGCGCCGTCGCACGTCGCGAGCAGGTGCCGCACCACGAGCAACTCGCCCAGCAGCCCGATCTCCTGGTCCGGCGACAGCCTGCGCCGCGACGCGAGCACCGCGCGCATCCGCTCCAGCACGGTCTCCACCGCCGTGGCGAACGTCGCCCCGCCGCGGACGGCGGACACGATCGACACGACCATGCCGTAGGCCTCGTGATGGAGGTCGCGCGCGTCGATCTCCAGCTGGAACCACGGCCCGTCCTCCGTCGAGAAGGTCTCGACGGAGACGCGCCGATAACCGGCCACCGCCGGTTCATGGCCGTCCACCGGGGTCATGAGGCGGTAGCGCTGTGCGGCGGGGTCCAGCTCCAGCTCGTACCGCGGGGAGTCGGAAAGGACGTGGGTGGTCGGCACGCCCGCTGCCATGTACGTGTCGAGCGACTCGGCGGTCAGGTGGGCGACGTCTGGTTGATCCTCGGTCATCGCTCGTCCTCCTCGTGGCGCGGCGGCAGCGCGTGGCGGCCTGACGACTGCGCGTGGTTCTCCTGCTCGGACCGGATGGCGGCGAGCAGCAGCGCGTTGTAGGCGTGGGCGTAGGC
>JAEZKN010000154.1 GCA_023415395.1 Actinomycetes bacterium | reverse complement strand
CTGTTCAAATGAGGCCGCTCGTCGGCGTTTCCGCCTGCGCCCGCATGATGGGCGAGCACCCGTTCCACGTGGCCGGCGACAAGTACGGGCGCGCCGGGGCGGTCGGCGCCGGCGCGCTGCCGCTTCTGGGCCCGGCGCTGGGCGACCGCGACCGACTCGAACCAGGGGTTCTGCCTCCAGGGGTTCTCCAGCCACGCAGGGCGGCTCACGGCACGAACCCCGCCAGCGGGCTCTCCGCGCAGTCGCTCACCGGTGGCCGGGTCATCAACGTGAGCATCACCGGCTGGTTGCGCGTCGGCGCCGCCTTGGAGTGGTCCTGCGAGGCGATGGGGATGGTCCGCGCGCCGGCCAGCGCCGCCTCGCTGTGGCCCTGCACGCACTCGGGGTCGGGGCCGTCGAGCGGGAGCCCGGTGAAGAACTTCGCGGCCATGCAGCCGCCGCGGCAGGCGTCGTAGTGGGCGCACCGCGTGCACGCACCGCCGGTCTGCGGCGAGCGCAGGTCGGCGAAGAGGGGCGAGGTCTGCCAGACCCGCTGGAAGCCGCCGTCGGTGAGCAGGTTGCCGGCGTGGAACTGCTCGTGGATCGCGAAGGGGCAGGCGTAGACGTCGCCGACCGGGTCGATCAGGCAGACCACGCGGCCGGCGCCGCAGAGGTTGAGCCCGGGCAGGGCCTCCCCGAAGGCCGCGAGGTGGAAGAACGAGTCGCCGGTCAGGACGCCGTCCCCCTTCACGGTCAGCCAGTCGTAGAGCTCGCGCTGCTGGTGAGGCAGCGGATGAAGCTCGTCCCACACGTCGGCCCCGCGCCCCGAGGGACGCAGCCGGGTCAGCCGCAGCGTCGCGCCGAAGCAGTCGGCGAGCGCCTGGAACGCGTCGAGCTGGCCGATGTTCTCCCGCGTGCAGACGACGCTGATCTTGGCGTCGCGGAAGCCGGCGTCCTGCAGGTTCTGCAGCGCGGTGAGCGCGGTGTCGTAGGAGCCCGGCCCGCGCACGTAGTCGTTGACCTCCGCGGTCGCGCCGTCCAGCGAGACCTGCACGTCGACGTAGCCCCCGCACGCGGGAGACGCCAGGAAGCGGGCCCGCTCCGGGGTGATCCGCACGCCGTTGGTCGAGAACTTCACGCCCACCTGGTGCGCGACGGCGTACTCCAGCAGGTGCCAGAAGTCCGGGCGGATCGTGGGCTCGCCGCCGCCGATGTTGACGTAGAAGACCTGCATCCGCTGCAGCTCGTCGATGACCGCCTTGCACTGCTCGGTGCTCAGCTCCCGCGGGTCGCGGCGTCCCGACGACGACAGGCAGTGCGCGCACTCCAGGTTGCACGCGTAGGTCAGCTCCCACGTCAGGCAGATGGGCGCGTCCAGCCCGGACTCGAAGTGCTCGACGAGCTTCATGCAGCCACCTTCTCGGCCTTCCTGATCATGTCCGACGCGGCGAGGCCCTCCATGGCCGCGAGGTACGCCGGCCAGGACGCCTCCGCGACCCCGGCCGCCACGAGGGCGGACCGGACGTCACCCCCGGACCCCAGCCCGCGGACGACGGCGACGAGCTCTGGGCGCTTGAGGAAGATCAGCTTCCGGTTCCCGAAGTGGTAGGCCAGCGCCCCGAAGGGCTCCGGACGCAGGGCCACCGCGGGCGAGAGCGCCCAGTGCTCGTCGAGCTCGATCATCAGTAGACGCCGCACATGCCGTCGATGGAGACCTCCTCGATCAGGTCCTCGGCGACGAGCTCGGTGTCCTGGTTCTCCAGCTCGGGGTTCATGGGTCCTCCTCGACAGTGAATGTGGTGCGGGCCACACTAATGGCACCGAGCGCCACAAAGATAGGGTCGAGACATGAGCAGTCGCGGTCGCCCGGTCGCGACCACCCACGCGGCGATCGAGCGCGCGGCCTTCCGGCTCTTCGCCGAGCACGGCTTCGACGCGGTGACCATGGCCGACATCGCCGCCGAGGTCGGCGTCGGGCGGCGCACGCTGTTCCGCTACTTCGAGTCCAAGAACGACATCCCGTGGGGCCAGTTCGACCGCACCCTCGACGGGTTCCGCGCGATCCTCGCCGCCCAGCCCGCCGACCTGCCGCTCCACGAGGCCGTGCACCGCAGCGTGGTCGCGTTCAACGACTTCCCGGCCGACGCCGAGCCGAGCCACCGCGAGCGGATGCGTCTCATCCTCACGACGCCGGCCCTGCAGGCCCACTCCGTGCTGCGGTACGCCGCCTGGCGGACCGCCATCGCCGAGCACGTGGCCGCCCGCCTCGGCGGCGACCCCGGCGACCTGCTCCCCCGCACGATCGGCAGCGTCTCGCTGGCGCTCGCCCTCTCGGCGTACGAGGGCTGGCTGGCCGCCCCCGCCGCCGACCTCGCCGCCCTGCTGGACGAGGCGATGGCGGGGCTGCGCGGCTACCTCGCCTGAGCCGTTCCAGCCCGCGTCGGGGCGTGCCGACTCACCTCCAAGGAGGACTCCGAACCGGCCGGCCGTGAGTAGGCTCCAGCCGGCGGCCGACCCATCGGCAAGGCGCCGACCCGCTCGTCGACTGCCCGAAAGGGAGCGATGAAGTCTGCATCCACGTGGGTGGCAGCAACCGCTGTCTCGGCCCTGGTAGCGATCACGGCGACCTCGGGACCGGCTCCGGCCCAGGCGGGTCCACCGCCGAACGCGCCGGCCCAGAAGGCCGGTGCGAGCCCCGGCGTCACGCCGAGCTCGCCGCAGGCCAGGAAGTTCGTCCGCGGCGTCTCCGTCTCCGACATCACCCGTCACCAGGTCGCGCTGCAACGCATCGCGTCCCTCAACGACGACACCCGGGAGGTGTTCTCCCCCGGCTACCGGGAGTCGGTCGACTACGTCGTGTCGACCCTGAGGGCGGCCGGCTACGCGCCCCGGGTCAAGCAGTTCAACTTCCCGGAGTGGTCCGAGTCGAAGCCACCGGTCCTCGCCATGGTGGAGCCGACGCCGAAGACCTACGTGCCCGGTGACGCCGAGGACGACGACCAACCGACCGCCGACTTCATCACGATGGCGAACTCACCCACGGTCGAGCTGACCGACGCCCCCGTGTTCCCCGTCGGCGGCATCGTCGACCCGCCCACGGGTGGCTCGGCCAGCGGCTGCCAGGCAGCCGACTTCGAGGGCGTGGCCGGCAAGGTCGCGCTCATCCAGCGCGGGACGTGCGCCTTCGTCACGAAGTGGGCGCTGGCACAGGAGGCCGGCGCCACCGGCGTGATCATCTACAACGAGGGCAACACCCCCGAGCGCCAGAACCCGGTGTTCGTGGAGGACCAGCCCGACCAGCCCGCCACCATCGCCGCGGTGGTCGCGAGCTACACCGTGGGCGACGAGCTGCTGCAGGCCTACCAGGACGGCCTGGAGCCCACGGTCGACCTGAAGGTGTACGGCGAGCTCACCGACCGCTTCCTGCCCCAGGTGATCGCCGAGACGCCCACCGGCGACCCGAACCACGTCGTGGTCGTCGGCGCGCACCTCGACTCCGTGGAGGCCGGTCCCGGCATCAACGACGACGGCTCCGGCACGGCGACGCTGCTGGCCCAGGCCGAGGAGCTCGCGCAGGGCAGGTACAAGCTCCGCAACAAGATCCGCTTCGGCTGGTGGGGCGCCGAGGAGAACGGGTTGGTCGGCTCGACCTACTACGCCCGGAACCTCACCCAGAAGCAGGTCGACAAGATCGACGTGATGCTCGACTACGACATGCTGGCGTCGCCGAACTTCGTGCGCTTCGTCTACGACGGCAACGGCAACGCCGCGCCCGACAACCCCGCCGGCCCTGCGGGCTCCGGCAAGGTGGAGAAGGTCTTCGACGACTGGTTCAAGGCTCGGGGCCTCGCCAGCGCACGGGTGCCGTTCGACGGCCGGTCCGACTACGTCGGCTTCACCGAGCGCGGCATCCCCGCGGGCGGCGTGTTCGCGGGAGCCGAGGGAGTGAAGACCGAGGAGGAGGCCGAGATCTACGGCGGCGCGGCCGGCTCCTGGTACGACCCGTGCTACCACCAGCTCTGCGACGACCTCACGACCGTCCTGACCGGCGTACCGCCCCTCGACGCGGAGGGGCTCGCCCCCGAGGGCGACGACGCCGCGAAGCGCGAGGCCCAGCGGGCGATGGCCGGCGGGGCGCTCCGGAGCCTGAAGCAGCTCTCGGGCGCGGCGAGCTACGCCGTGTACTACTTCGCCGCCTCGAAGAACCCGTTCGGCTCGCAGGCGCGGCCGACCGGGAGGGCGAGCACGCGGTACGAGTTCCAGGGCCCGGGACACCGCGTCACCCGCTGAGGCCGGCCTCCGGGCGCCGCCTCCTGCCGGGTGGCGACCGGGGGCCTTGCCGGTGTCGGCGGGCGGGCCTAGGTTGCAGGCACGCCTGCGACGCAGGTCGCGTTCTCGGGAGGAACCATGCGTCTTCGTCAGCTGCCGACCCTGCTCGTCACCCTGGTCACGGTCCTGGGCCTGGCGCTCACGGCCACGCCCGCGTGGTCCGCACCCGAGGACGGCGACTACGCGCGGCACGCCCCGCGTCCGGGCCTGACCGACCAGGACTTCTACTTCGTCATGGGTGACCGGTTCGCCAACGGCGAGCCCGGGAACGACGAGGGCGGTCTCACCGGCGGACCGGACGTCACCGGCTTCGACCCGACGCGCAAGGGCTACTTCAACGGCGGCGACCTCGTCGGGCTGCGCGACCGCCTCGACTACGTCGCCGGCCTCGGCACCGACGCGATCTGGCTGACCCCGATCTTCAAGAACAAGCCCGTGCAGCTCGAGGACGGCCCTTCGGCCGGCTACCACGGCTACTGGATCACCGACTTCACCCAGGTGGACCCGCACCTCGGCACCAACCAGGACCTGCGCGACCTGGTCGACGCCGCCCACGCGCGGGGCATGAAGGTCTTCTTCGACATCATCACCAACCACACCGCCGACGTCATCGGCTACACCGAGGGCGACCGCACGGCGTACGTCTCCAAGGACCAGCGCCCCTACACCGACGCCGCCGGAGACGCCTTCGACGACCGCGACTTCGCGGGCACCTCGCAGTTCCCCGAGCTGGACCCGGGCACGTCGTTCCCCTACGTCCCGGTGCTCGACCCGGCCGAGGAGGACCTCAAGGTCCCGGCCTGGCTCAACGACGTCACGAACTACCACAACCGCGGCAACACCACCTTCACCGGCGAGGACAGCCAGTACGGCGACTTCTTCGGCCTCGACGACCTCTTCACCGAGAAGCCGGAGGTGGTCGACGGGATGATCGACATCTACCGGGCATGGGTCGAGGACTTCGACATCGACGGCTTCCGCATCGACACGATGAAGCACGTCGACGACGAGTTCTGGCGGAAGTTCGGTCCGTCCATGCAGGAGATCGCCGCGGCCGACGGCAACGACGACTTCTTCATGTTCGGGGAGGTCGCGCTCGACGGCAGCGACACCGCCGCGAAGGCCTTCACCTCCCACTACACGACCGCGAACCACATGCAGGCGATCCTCGACTTCCCGTTCCAGTGGGCAGCGCGCGACTTCGCGTCGCGGGGCAGGAGCGCCCGGGCACTCTCCGCGTTCTTCGCCGGCGACGACTGGTACACCGACGCCGACTCGAACGCCTACTCGCTGCCGACCTTCCTCGGCAACCACGACATGGGCCGCATCGGCTACTTCC
>JAEZKN010000078.1 GCA_023415395.1 Actinomycetes bacterium | reverse complement strand
GCCGTGCGCGGTGCCGGCCGCGACCAGCGGCGCTTCCTGCTCCAGCAGCTGGCCGCCGGCCAGCACGCCGAGCAGATCGCCCGCCGCCTGGGGCTCAGCCTGCGCACCGTGCGCCGGCGGGTCGCGGCCCTGATGACCGAGCTGGGCGCCGACTCGCGGTTCCAGGCGGGCGTGGAGGCGGCACGACGGGGCTGGGTCTAGTCCTGGCCCTCGTCCTCGTCCGGGATCCGGACGGGCAGCACCAGGCAGTAGGCGTGCGACTCCACGTGCCAGGTCCGGTGCCGCTCGGGTCCGTAGATCTCGCCGTCCGAGCTGCACCAGAACGGACCCCCGGACACCGACACGGTGCGGCCGCGGCGGTAGGTCACGTCCTCACGGTGGTGGTGGGTCGCGAAGCCGAGGCGCACGGCGTAGAGCAGCCGGGCCAGGGGGCGGGTCGAGCGCGAGATCAGCACGTCGAGGGCGCCGTCGCTGGGGTCGGCCTCGGGGGTGAGGTGGGTGCCGCCACCGACCGAGGGCCCGTTGCCGACGGCGACCTGGAGGACCGGGTCGTCGAGGTCGCAGACCACCTCGCCGTCGACCTCGACCCGGAGCCGGACCGTGGGCGGGTCGACCGCGGTGAGCAGCGCGCCGATCGGGTAGCCGATCCGCCCGAAGCGCTTCTTGAAGCCGGCGCCCCGGCGCGCGGCCTCGGCGCCCACGCCCACGTGGACGCTGTTGACGACGATCTCGCCGACCTCGTCGACGACGAGGTCCATCGGGGTCGGCGTGCCGTCGAGCACGACGCGGGCGGCCTCCTCGACGTCGAGCGGGATCTCGACGCCGCGCGCGAAGTCGTTGCCGGTGCCGAGCGGGAGCAGCGCGAGCACCGAGTCGGCGAGCTCCTGGCGGCGGTGCAGCGCGGAGACGACCGCGTGCAGGCTGCCGTCGCCCCCGGCGACGACGATCCGTCGGGAGCCGGCGCGGTGCAGGACGCCGTCGAGCTCGCCGGGCTTCGAGGTCGTCGCGACCTCGACCGACGCACGCTCGCGGAGGACGGCCAGCGCGGCGGCCAGGTTCTCCTCGTCCGCGGTGCCGGCCTCGGCGTTCGTGATCACGAGGAGGGGGTCCACGAGGCGGACCCTACGTCACGCTTTGGTAACGTGTCGCCGCAAGAGCTCCGGTGCTGTTGTGCCGGGGCTTCTCTCTTTTGCAGCAGGAGGCCCACATGCCGGCCATCGCCATCATCGGCGCCCAGTGGGGTGACGAGGGCAAGGGCAAGGCGACCGACGTCCTCGGCTCCCGCGTCGACTACGTCGTCAAGTTCAACGGCGGCAACAACGCCGGTCACACCGTGGTCATCGGTCAGGAGGACGGCAGCAGCCAGAAGTACGCGCTGCACCTGCTGCCGAGCGGCATCCTCACGCCGGGCTGCACCCCGGTCATCGGCAACGGCGTCGTCATCGACCTCGCCGTGCTCTTCGAGGAGATCGAGGGCCTGGAGGCGCGCGGCGTCGACACCAGCGCGCTCAAGGTCAGCGCGAACGCCCACGTGATCGCCGACTACAACCGCACGCTGGACAAGGTCACCGAGCGCTTCCTGGGCTCGCGCAGGATCGGCACGACCGGGCGCGGCATCGGCCCGACGTACGCCGACAAGATGAACCGCGTCGGCATCCGGGTCCAAGACGTCTTCGACGAGAAGATCCTGCGCCAGAAGGTCGAGGGCGTCCTCGAGCTCAAGGGCCAGGTGCTCACCAAGATCTACAACCGCCGCCCGGCCTCGGTCGACGAGACCGTCGAGGAGCTCCTCGCCTACGCCGACCGGCTGCGCCCGATGGTGTGCGACACCGGCCTGCTGCTCAACCAGGCGCTCGACCGCGGCGAGACCGTGCTGCTCGAGGCCGGCCAGGCCACGCTGCTCGACGTCGACCACGGCACCTACCCGTTCGTGACCTCCTCGTCGGCGACCTCCGGCGGTGCGTGCACCGGCTCCGGCATCCCGCCGACGCGGCTCGACACGATCATCGGCATCGTCAAGGCCTACACGACCCGGGTGGGCGAGGGCCCCTTCCCGACCGAGCTGCACGACGCGGCCGGCGAGCACCTGCGCCAGGTCGGCGCCGAGTTCGGGACGACCACGGGCCGCCCCCGCCGCTGCGGCTGGTACGACGCCGTGATCGCCCGCTACGCCGCCCGCGTCAACGGCGTCACCGACTTCGTGCTCACCAAGCTCGACGTGCTGACCGGGCTGGAGAAGATCCCGGTCTGCGTGGCCTACGACGTGGACGGCACCCGCCACGACGAGATGCCGGTCAACCAGACCGACTTCCACCACGCCGTGCCGGTCTACGAGTACTTCGACGGCTGGACCGAGGACATCTCCGAGGCCCGCACCTTCGAGGACCTGCCGGCCAACGCGCAGCGCTACGGCGAGGCCGTCGAGGCGATGTCGGGTGCCCGCATCTCGGCGGTCGGCGTCGGCCCGGCGCGCGCCGCGACCGTCGTCCGGCACGACCTGATCTCGTGAGGACCCTCGTCGTCGGGACCGGCGGGCGCGAGCACGCGCTCGCCCTCGCGCTCGCCCGCGACCCGGGCGTGACCGAGGTCCACGCCGCGCCGGGCAACCCGGGCATCGCCGCGGTGGCCACGCTGCACGACGTCGACCCGATGTCCCCCGACGCGGTGGCCGACCTGGCCGCCGGGCTCGCCGTCGACCTGGTCGTCGTCGGTCCCGAGGCGCCCCTGGTCGCCGGTGTCGCCGACGCCGTGCGCGACCGTGGCATCGCGGTCTTCGGGCCGTCGCGCGCGGCCGCGATGCTCGAGGGCTCCAAGGCGTTCTCCAAGGACGTGAT
>JAEZKN010000152.1 GCA_023415395.1 Actinomycetes bacterium | reverse complement strand
GGCGTCCTCCACGGCGCCGTGCTGGCGGCCGGGCTCGGGCCGACGGCCGGCTTGGAGGCCACGATCGCGGAGGTCAACTACGTCGCTCCGGTCGAGCTGCTCGGCGCGTGGCGCGACGCGCTGGCGGCCGGCGCGACCGAGTCCGGCGAGTCGAGCAAGGTCGTGGTCGTCGGCTCCAACTCCGCCAGCGTCACGCCGGCCATCCCGCGCCTGTTGGTGCGGTCGTTCCTGCGCGACCGTCCCGGCACGCGCGCCCGGGTGCTCCGGGTGCTCGGCCGCCGCAACGCGCCCGCCTTCGTCTACGCCGCCTCCAAGCTCGCGCTGACCCGGTGGGTGCGTCGCACCGCGGTCGGCCGGGCGTGGGCCGGCAGCGGCATCCGCCTCAACGTCATCGCCCCCGGCGCGATCATGACGCCGCTGCTGCAGGCCCAGCTCGACGGACCGGACCGGCGCCGGATCGAGACCTTCCCGGTGCCGACCGGCGGCTACGGCGACCCCGGCCACATCGCGGACTGGGTCGTCTTCATGCTGTCGCCGGCGGCGGACTTCCTGTGCGGCAGCGTGGTCTACGTCGACGGCGGCACCGACGCGTGGTTCCGCGCCGACGCCTGGCCGGCGGCGACCTCGCCGCTCGGGGTCGCCGGCTTCCTTCGGCGCACCCGCGCCTTCGCCCGCCCGCGCTAGTGCCCGGCCATGGCAGCCAGGTCGCGCCACCACGAGAGCCGGTTCGGGCGGCCGTCGTAGTCCTTGCGCTGGTTGGCCCCGCTGACGCCCGGCAGCACGAAGACCTGCGCCGGTCCGAGGAACCAGTCGGCCGGCCCCAGGCCCGGCTTGCGGACCCCGACCGCGCGGGCCGCCTCGTGCGCGACTCCCTTGCTGGTGAAGGCCAGCCACTCCGGCTGCCAGCGCTCGAGCTTCTCCACGAGCGCGTCGATCTCCACCCAGCGCGGGTCCCAGTGGCCGACCAGGTCGGTGAGCCCCAGGCCGAGGTCGGCGACGACCGCGTCCTCGTCGGGCCGCAGACGGCGCGGCGAGAGACCGCTGAGGTGCAGCGACTCCCAGAAGCTGTTGCCCGGTGTCTCGTAGTAGTGGTCGCGCAGCTTGGTGCTCGCAGCGCCGGCCAGTCCGCAGAAGACGATCACGGGCTCCGCGGCCACGATGTCGGGCAGGACCTCCACGTCGCCACCCTCTCAGGCCGGACAACCCGGTCGACGTCACGTGGACGTCACCCGACATTCACGCGGCGCCGGGGGTTCCCGCTGGTTCAAAACGAGAACGTGTTCTAGTATCGCTGGTGTCCGTACACGTGACAGGAGATGCGATGTCCCAGGCTGTTCTCGACGGCGTCCGTGACCTGCTCCCTGGCTTCCGGGAGCGGGCCGACGAGGCCGAGCGACTTCGCGTGGTGCCCGAGGCTTCGGTGAAGGAGCTGGAGGAGGTCGGGTTCTTCCGGCTGCTCCAGCCCCGTCGGTTCGACGGCTTCGAGGCCGACCCCGTGGACTTCTACACCGCGGTCCGCGACATCGCCAGCGCCTGTGGCTCGACCGGCTGGGTCTCCAGCGTGGTGGGGGTGCACCCGTGGCAGGTCGCGCTGTTCCCCGACGAGGCGCAGCAGGCGGTGTGGGGCGACGACACCACGACCCGGCTGAGCTCCTCCTACGCGCCGACCGGCAAGGCGGTAGTCGCCGAGGGCGGCTTCACGCTGTCGGGCAAGTGGAGCTTCTCCTCCGGCTGCGACCACTGCAGCTGGGTGCTGCTCGGCGGCCTGGTGTTCGACGCCGACGGCAACGTGGTCGACTTCCGCACCTTCCTGGTGCCCCGGGAGAGCTACACGATCGTCGACGTGTGGAACGTCGTCGGGCTGGCCGGCACCGGCTCCAACGACATCGTGGTCGAGGACGTCTTCGTCCCCGAGGCGTTCACGCTCTCCATGGGCGACACCGGCCGCTGCTACGGCCCCGGCCAGGAGCAGAACACCTCCGACCTCTACAAGCTGCCGTTCCACTCGATCTTCACCGGCACGATCACCACGCCGATCATCGGCATGGCCACCGGCGCCTACGCCGAGCACGTGGAGATGCAGCAGAAGCGGGTGCGTGCGGCGTACCTCGGCGAGAAGGCGTCGCTGGACCCGTTCTCGGCCGTGCGCATCGCGAGGGCGTCCTCGGAGATCGACGCCGCCTGGGCGCTGCTGGTCAACAACATCCGCGAGGAGCAGGCCTGCGTGGCCCGCGGCGAGAAGATCCCGCTCCAGCTGCGGCTCAAGGTCCGGCGCGACCAGGTGCTCGGCACCCAGCGCGCGATCGACGCCATCGACTCACTCTTCGAGGCCTCCGGGGGCCGGGCGCTGGCGACCGGCACCTACCTCCAGCGCGCGTGGCGCGACGCGCACGCCGGGCGGGTGCACGCCGCGAACGACCCGGAGCGGGCGCTGCAGATGTTCGGTGCCCACGAGTTCGGGCACAAGGTCGACCCGGGGATGTACTGAGGTGTCCAACCAGGCGGGTTTCACCAAGGAGAGCGTCCAGCGCTCCGCCAAGGCCAAGGACATCACCCTCACCTACTACGAGGCGGGTGAGGCGACCGGCGTGGGCGGCGGCCTGCCGCTCGTCATGCTGCACGGCGGTGGGCCGGGGGCATCGGCGTGGTCGAACTTCGGCAGTGCGCTGCCGAGGTTCGCCGCGTCGTTCCGGACCCTGCTCGTGGACCAGCCGGGCTTCGGCGTCTCCGACAAGCCGCCGGTCGTGGGCAACTACTACCGGCACGCGGCCGACCACGTGGTGGCGCTGCTCGACGAGCTCGGCATCGACCGGGTGCACCTGCTGGGCAACAGCCTCGGCGGGGGTACGGCGATGCGGCTGGCGCTCAGCCACCCCGATCGCGTCGGCCGGCTGGTCCTCATGGGCCCGGGCGGGCTCTCGCTCAACCTCTTCCACGCCGACCCGACCGAGGGCGTCAAGCGGCTCATGGACTTCGGCGCCGACCCCTCGCGCGAGGCGTTGCGGGCGTTCATCTCCACGATGGTCGTCAACCAGGACCTCGTCACCGACGAGCTGATCGAGGAGCGCTTCGCCGACGCGACCGCACCGGGCGCCCAGGAGGCGATGCGCTCGATGGGCATGTCGTTCTGGAACCCCGAGACCGCGGAGGACGGCATGCTCTGGCGCGAGGCCCACCGGCTGCGCAAGCACACGCTGCTGACCTGGGGACGCGAGGACCGGGTCAACCCGCTCGACGGCGCCCTGGTCGCGCTCAAGCTGATCCCGAAGGCGCAGCTGCATGTCTTCCCCAACTGCGGGCACTGGGCGCAGATCGAGGCGGCGGACGAGTTCGCCGAGGTCTCGACCGCGTTCCTCGCTCGGCATGTCGAAAGGAGTCGTTCGTGACGATCGACATCAAGAGCATGGGCTACGTCCGCGTGGCGAGCACCGACCTGTCGCAGTGGGAGACGTTCGCGGCCAAGGTGCTCGGGCTCGCCAAGGGCCGTGGGCCGAACCCGGAGCACCAGTACTGGCGCATCGACGAGGTCTCGGCGCGTCTCGTCGTCTTCCCCTCCGACGTCGACCAGCTCGCGTGCGTCGGCTGGGAGCTCGCCGACCACCGAGCCCTGCAGGAGGCGCGTGAGCACCTCCAGAAGGCCGGCGTGGAGTTCGAGGAGGGCACCCGCGAGGAGCTCGACGAGCGCCGCGTGCAGGAGCTGGTGCGCTTCAGCGACCCCTTCGACAACGTCTTCGAGCTTTACCACGGCATCACCTACGAGTCGCGGCCGGTCGTGACGCCGTACGCCGCGACGTTCGTCACCGGCGACCAGGGCATGGGCCACATCGTGCTGCCGGTGCTCGACGACGTCGAGGCGCTGCGGTTCTACACCGACGTGCTCGGCTTCCGGCTGCGCGACTCGATGAGCATGCCAGGGGAGTTCGTCGGCAAGGAGCCGGGGTCGAAGGTGTGGCTGCGGTTCCTCGGGGTGAACCCGCGGCACCACTCGCTGGCCTTCCTGCCGATGCCCAACCCCGCCAAGTGCGTGCACATCATGCTCGAGGTCGACGAGCTCGACCACGTGGGCCGTGCGCTCGAGCGGGTGCGCAAGCACGGCGCGCCGCTGTCGGCGACGCTGGGGCGCCACATGAACGACGAGATGATCTCGTTCTACGTGAAGTCGCCCGGCGGCTTCGACGTGGAGTTCGGCACCGACGGGCTCACGGTCGACGACCAGCGCTGGGTGGCCCGGGAGTCGACGGCGGTGTCCTACTGGGGCCACGACTTCGGCGTCGCCGCCCAGTGAGACGATCGATCGCATGAGCTCGGAACCCAGCCAGGACATCCCGGAGGGCATGAACCCGGACGCGCGGGAGACCTGGCCGAGCCCGGAGCTGATCTACTCGTGGCTGGGCGACCAGGACGTGGACTTCGAGCTGCGTCCCGGTGAGGACGTCGCGGTCCACGACGACCCGGACCACGTCGCCGCCGCGCGGCTCTTCCGCGACGTGCTGGGGCGCTTCGCCTCGGGCGTCACGGTCGTGACCGGCATCTCGGGCGGCGAGCCGGTCGGCATGACCTGCCAGTCCTTCTCCAGCGTGTCGCTGGAGCCGCCGCTGGTGGTGTTCATCCCGGCGAAGACGTCGCGGGCGTGGCCGCTGATCCAGCGCTCGGGCAAGTTCTGCGTGAACTTCCTGGCCGCCGACCAGGCCGGGCTGTCCAACACGATGGCCAGCCGGGGGGTCGACAAGTTCGCCGACGTGACGTGGACGCCCTCGCGGGAGACGGGCTCACCGGTGCTCGACGGGGCGCTCGCCCAGGTCGACTGCGCGATCCACGCCGTGCACGAGGCGGGCGACCACTACCTGGTGGTCGGGCGGGTGCTGGACCTGGTCACGAGCAGCGACGAGGAGCCGCTGCTGTTCTACCGCGGGGAGTACCGCAGCACCGACCCGCGCTGACCGGCTCCCGGCGCCGCCGGGGTCGCGAACCGGATTCAGATCCGGGTGCGGGACTGGTTGGCCGTGGAGGCGGGCCAGTCCTCGGTGGTGTCGTCGGCGGTCGTCTCGGTCGGGGTCTCGAGGGTCTCGTTGGCGTCCACATGCCAACTTTACAAGGGCTCTGCCAGCGCGAGGGCAGGCGGTCCACCTCGAGGTCCGAGGCGGTGGCAACAGGCCCGGAGCACGGGTCGACGGGTGCGTCAGAGGACCAGCGCGGCCCGGTGCTCGCGCGGCGTGCCGAAGAGCTGCCCCAGGGCGTGGGCGCGCTTGAGGACCAGGTGCGCGTCGTGCTCCCAGGTGATCGCGATGCCGCCGTGGAGCTGGATGGTCTCCCCGGCGATCGTGGCCGCCGCCTCGCAGCAGTAGGACGTGGCGACGTGGGCGAGGTGCTCGGCGTCGTCGGCACCCGCCGCGACGGCGTTCGACGCGGCCCAGGACGCCGACCGCGACATCTCGGCCAGCACGAGCATGTCGGCCATCCGGTGCTTGAGCGCCTGGAAGGAGCCGATCGGCCGCCCGAACTGCACCCGCTCGCGGGAGTAGCCCACGGTCATCTCCAGCGCGCGCGCCGCGAGGCCGGCCGCGAGGGCCGCACATCCCACGGCCCCCGCCAGCCGGGCGCGCTCCCGCGCCCGGGGTCCGTCGCCGATCCGGGTGCGCTGACCCCCGGCGACCTCGGCCAGGCGGATCGTCGGGTCCATCGACGGCCCCCAGGTCGCCTCGGCGCCGGTGACCTCCCACAGGCCGTCGTCGTCCGCGAGCACGACGATCGCGGCGAGGTCGCCGTCGAGCACGGGTCCGTCGCCGTCGACGAAGGCGGCGACCTCACCGGCCGCGACCCGCGGGAGGAGCCGCGCCTGCGCGGCGTCGTCGCCGCCGGCCAGCAGGGCCTCGGCCGTGACCAGGGAGGAGAGCAGCGGCGTCGGTGCGAGCGAGCGGCCGAGCTCCTCCAGCACGACCGCGGTCTCGAAGAGCGACGCGCCGAAGCCGCCGCGCTCCTCGGGCACCGCCAGGGCCGCGACACCGATCTGCTCGCAGAGCGTCGACCACAGCTCCTCGTCGTACCGCTCGACGCGGGGGTCGGCCCGCTTGGCCAGCAGGGCGCGGACGGTGGCCGCGAGCTCGTGCTGCTCCTCCGAGAGCGCGAACTCCATCAGAGCAGCCCTTCCAGGACCCGGGCGCGGTGGTGGGCCGGCGTGCCCCACGCCGTCACGAGCGCACGGACCTTGGTGAGCCAGAGACTGAGGTCGAGCTCCTGGGTGTAGCCGATCGCGCCGTGCACCTGGAGACCGGTGCGCGAGGCGAGGTACGCCGCGTCGCCGGCCGCCACCTTCGCGGCCGAGGACGGCACCTCACCGAGCGCGGCGCCGAGGACGAGCGGGCGGGCGAAGTCGAGGGCGATCCGCACGTCGGCCAGCGCGTGCTTGATCGCCTGGTAGGACCCGATCTCCCGGCCGAACTGCCTGCGCTGCTTCACGTAGGCCACCGAGTCCGCCAGGATCCGCTCGCCCGCGCCCAGCAGCTGCGCGGCGGTCGCCAGGACGGCCCGGTCGAAGGCGGCCGGGTCGACGGCGCCGTCCCCCTCGACGTCGAAGAGGTGGCGGGTGCGGTCGACCGACCCGTGCCGCTCGCCGACCGCCGTGGCCGGCGTGTCCCCGACGTACACCTCGTCGGCGACGTCGGCGTCGAGGGCGAAGGGCACGTGCGGGGGCAGCGCGACGGTGGCGATGCCCGCCTCGCGGCCGAGGTAGGCGACCGACTCGACCCAGGGCCCGGGCACGGCGTGGAAGCCGAGCCGTTCGAAGGCCAGGGCGAGGAAGACCGGCTCGTCGGCCAGGGCGGTGACGCCCATCTCGGCCAGCCGGCTCCAGAGCTTCAGGCCCGGCTCGTGGTCGCCCTCGGCCCAGGCCCCGGCGCCCGCCCCCCTGCCGGCCGCGGCCAGCAGCGAGTCCAGGGCGGCCACGAAGTCCTGCTGGTCGCCGTCGAGCTCGAACCTCATCGGGCGGCTCCCTTCGGCTCCCGCGGCAGGCCGAGGATGCGCTCGGCCACGATGTTGCGCTGGATCTCGTTGGTGCCGGCGTAGATCGGGCCCGACAGCGAGAACGTGTAACCGTCGAGCCACCGGGACTCGACCTCCGCCTCGGCACCGAGCAGGTCGAGCGCGGTCTCGTGCAGGGCGACGTCGAGCTCGGACCAGAAGACCTTGTTGACCGACCCGGCCGCGCCCATGTCGCCGCCGCGGGCCAGCCGGGTGACCGTGCCCCACGTGTACAGCCGGTAGGCCTGCGCCCGGATCCACGCATCGACGACGCGGTCGCCCACGGTGGTTGAGGAAGGCGCCCCGGCGCCTGTCTCGAGACCACCCCGCTCACGGTAGAGGTCGAGCAGCCGGTCGGCGGCGGCACAGAACCGGCCGGGGGAGCGCAGCGACAGCCCGCGCTCGTTGCCCGCGGTCGACATGGCGACGCGCCAGCCGTCGCCCGGTGCGCCGAGCACGTCGCGGTCGGGGACGAAGACGTCCTCGAAGAACACCTCGGCGAAGCCCGCCTCGCCGTCGAGCTGGGCGATCGGGCGCACCGTGACGCCGTGGGCGTCGAGGGGGAAGAGGAAGTAGGTGAGGCCGGCGTGCCGCTGCGCCTCCGGGTCGGAGCGGAAGAGCCCGAAGCCCCAGTGGGCGAAGGCGGCGCGGGAGGACCAGGTCTTCTGCCCGTTGAGGACCCAGCCACCCCGGCCGTCGTCCCGCGTCGCCGTGGATCGCAGCGAGGCGAGGTCGGATCCGGCCTCCGGCTCGGACCAGCACTGCGCCCAGACCTGCTCACCGGTCGCCATCGACGGCAGGAAGCGGTCCTGCTGGTCCTGGGTGCCGTGGTCGAAGAGGATCGGGGAGAGCAGGAAGATGCCGTTCTGGGAGACCCGGCCGGGCGCGCCGGCCCGGTAGTACTCCTCCTCGAAGACGACCCACTCCACCAGCGAGGCTCCGCGACCGTGGTACTCCTCGGGCCAGGAGACCACCGACCAGCGGGCGTCGGCGAGCCGGCGCTCCCACTCCTGGTGGGCCACGAAGCCCTCGGCGGTGTCCATCGAGGGCAGCGGCTCGCTCGGCACGTGGGCGGCCAGCCACTCGCGCGCCTCGGCCTGGAACGCGCGCTCGGAGTCGGACAGCTCAAGATCCATCGCGAAGCTCCCTCTTCAGCACCTTGCCGGACAGGTTGCGCGGCAGGGCGGCGACGACCTCGACGTGCCGGGGCACCTTGAAGTTGGCCAGCCGCTCCCGGGCGAAGGCGACCACCTCCTCGGGCGTCGTCGAGCCGACGACGTAGGCCTTGCCGACCTCGCCCATCCGCTCGTCGGGGACGCCGACGACCGCGACGTCCGCGACGCCGTCCATCCGGGCCAGGGCCTGCTCGACCTCGGCGGGATAGACGTTGAAGCCGCCGGAGATGTACATGTCCTTGAGCCGGTCGGTGATCGTGAGGTTGCCGTCCTGGTCGAGCACGCCGACGTCGCCGGTGTGCAGCCAGCCGTCGGCGTCGATCGCGTCGGCGGTCGCCTGCGGGTCGTCCAGGTAGCCGAGCATGACGTAGTCGCCGCGGACCAGCAGCTCGCCCGGGCCCGAGCCGGAGGGAGCGGCGATGCGCGTCTCCATGCCGGGGATCGCGCGGCCGCACGTGGTCGCGACCAGCTCCGCCGGGTCGCCCGCGCGGCACATGGTGACGACGACCGCCTCGGTCATGCCGAACGCCGTCACGACCTGGTCGATCCCGAGCTCCTCACGCATCCGCTCGATGAGGACGACGGGGACGACGGCGGCGCCGGTCACCGCGAGGCGGAGCGAGGAGAGGTCGCGGTCGGTCCGGCCGGGGGCCGCCAGGAGCGACTGGTAGATCGTCGGCGCGCCCGGCAGCACGGTGATCTGCTCGGTCTCGATCAGCCGCATGGTCTCGTCGGCGTCGAAGGTCGCGACGGGGTAGAGCGTGGCCCCGGTGAGCAGCCCGACGACGATGCCGATCTTGTAGCCGAAGGAGTGGAAGAACGGGTTGACCACGAGGTAGCGGTCGTCGCGCCGCACGCCGCCGAGCTCGGCCCAGGCACGCGCGACGCCGATCGTCTGGCGGTGCGCGCTCATCGCACCCTTGGAGCGGCCGGTGGTGCCGGAGGTGAAGAGGATGTCGGCCACGTCGTCGGGAGTGACGTCGTCCTCGTGCTGGAGGCCCTCGGCGGTCGCGGCGCGTGCCATGAGCCCGTCCAGCGTGACGACCCGGCCGTCGTCGACGCCGGCCGCGTGCAGCTCGCCGACCTGGTCCCGCCCCAGGAACCCGTCGTGCACGACGACCAGCGCGGCGTCGGTGCGCCCGACGACGTCGGCGACCTCGGCGCCCACGTAGCGCGAGTTGACCGGCACGAGCGCGCCGCCGGCGTACGTCACGGCGAGCGCGGCCACGGCCCAGTCGATGCTGTTGGGGCCCCAGAGGACGACCCGGTCGCCGCGGCCCGCCCCGTTGTCGACGTAGACCCTGCTGGTGGCCTCGACCAGGTGCAGCAGCTCGGCGTAGGAGACCGTCCGGGGGCCCTCGACGTAGGCCGGGTGGTCGCCGAAACGCTCCGCGGCGTCGCGGAGCAGGGCGGGCAGTGTGTCCGTACCAAGCATTTGCTTGGTAGCGTAGCACCCGTGGACCTGACCTACTCCGAGGAGGACCAGGCCTTCCGCGCCGAGGTGCGGGGCTGGCTCGAGGAGCACCTGACCGGCGAGTGGGCCGCCCTGCGCGGGCTCGGCGGGGCCGGGCGCGACCACGAGGCCCACGACGAGCGGGTGGCGTGGAACCGGCTGCTCGCCGAGCACGGCTGGACCTGCGTCGGGTGGCCGGCGGAGCACGGGGGGCGGGGGCTGAGCCTCTTCCAGCAGGTGATCTTCCACGAGGAGTACGCCCGGGCCGACGCGCCCGTGCGCGTCAACCACCTCGGTGAGGAGCTGCTCGGCCCGACGCTGATGGCCTACGGCACCCCGGAGCAGCAGGCGCGCTTCCTGCCGAGGATCGTCGCGGTCGAGGAGCTGTGGGCGCAGGGCTACTCCGAGCCGGGCGCCGGGTCCGACCTGGCCAACGTGCAGACGCGGGCGCGACTCGACGGGGGCGAGTGGGTGGTCGACGGGCAGAAGGTCTGGACCTCCAACGCGCACCTGAGCCAGTGGGCCTTCGTGCTCTGCCGCACCGAGCCCGGCTCCGAGCGGCACCGAGGGCTCTCCTTCCTCCTCGTGCCGCTGGACCAGGAGGGTGTCGAGGTCCGCCCGATCGAGCAGCTCACCGGCGGCTCGGAGTTCAACGAGGTCTTCTTCACCGGCGCCCGCACGGAGGCCGACCTGGTCGTGGGCGAGCCCGGTCAGGGCTGGCAGGTCGCGATGGCGCTGCTCGGCTTCGAGCGCGGCGTCTCGGTGCTCGCCCAGGTGGTCGGCTTCGCCCGGGAGCTGGCCGGGGTCGTGGACCTGGCGAGGAGCAACGGCACGATCGACGACCCGGTGCTGCGCGACCGGCTGGCGCGGCTGCGGGTGGAGCTCGACGTGATGCGCTTCCAGGCGCTGCGCGGTCTCTCGTCGGACGACCAGCGGGACAAGGCGGCCGGCCCCTCGGTCTTCAAGCTGGTGTGGGCCAACTGGCACCGCCGGCTCGGCGAGGCCGCCATGGACGTCGCCGGCGCGGCCGGGCTCACCGCCGGTGCGCCGTACGAGCTCGACCGCTGGCAGCGGCTCTTCCTCTTCTCGCGTGCCGACACGATCTACGGCGGCAGCGACGAGGTCCAGCGCAACATCCTCGCCGAGCGGGTGCTCGGCCTACCCCGAGAGGCACGCGGATGACCGGTTCTCCCTTGGCGGCTCCCGAGTACGTCCCCGGACACGACCTCCTCCACGGCAAGGTCGTCGTCGTGACGGCCGCCGCCGGCGCGGGCATCGGCGCCGCCGTCCTACGCCGCGCGCTCGAGGAGGGCGCGCAGGCGGTGGTGTTCAGCGACACCCACGAGCGGCGGCTCGCCGAGGCCGAGGCCGCGCTGGGGGAGGAGTTCGGCGCCGACCGGGTGCGGTCGCTGGTCTGCGACGTCACCGACGAGGCGCAGGTGGCCGCCCTCCTCGACGCGGCCGAGGAGCTCGGCGGGGTCGACGTCATGGTCAACAACGCCGGTCTCGGGGGCACCGCGAACATCCTGGAGATGACCGACGAGGAGTGGTCCCGGGTCCTCGACATCACGCTCACGGGCACCTTCCGCTGCGTCCGCGCCGCCGGCGCGCGGATGGTGGCGGCCGGCACGCGCGGCGTGATCGTGAACAACGCCTCGGTGATCGGCTGGCGGGCCCAGGAGGGGCAGGCGCACTACGCCGCGGCGAAGGCCGGCGTGATGGCGCTGACCCGCTGCTCGGCGCTCGACCTGGCGCCGCACGGGATCCGCGTGAACGCGGTGTCCCCGAGCCTGGCCATGCACCCGTTCCTCGCCAAGGTCACCTCCGACGACCTGCTGGCCGAGCTGACGGACCGCGAGGCGTTCAAGCGGGCCGCCGAGCCGTGGGAGGTCGCGAACGTGATGGTCTTCCTCGCCAGCGACTACGCGTCGTACATGACCGGCGAGGTCGTTGCCGTGAGCTCGCAGCAGGCCTAGGAGACTGGTCCCATGAGTGCTGAGCAGGTCCCCGCCAACTCCCGCCGCGCCGAGCTCCTGGCCATCGCCGCCGGGCTCTTCGCCGAGAAGGGCTTCAAGAACACCACCGTGCGCGACATCGCGGACGCCGCGGGGATCCTCTCGGGCAGCCTCTACCACCACTTCGACTCCAAGGAGTCGATGGTCGACGAGATCCTGCGGACCTTCCAGGAGGAGCTCTTCGGGCAGTACGACGCCATCCTGGCCAGCGACGCCGACCCACTGACGCAGCTCGAGCAGGCGGTGCTGGTCTCCTTCGACGCCATCGACCAGCACCGCGACGAGGTCGCGATCTTCCAGAACGAGGCGGCCTACCTGCTGACCTTCGACCGGTTCGCCTACCTCGCCGACCGCAACCGGCAGTCGCGCGAGGTCTGGCTGACCCTGCTCCAGCGGGGCATCGACGCCGGGTTGCTGCGCGACGACCTCGACCTGGAGCTCACCTACCGCTTCATCCGCGACACCGTCTGGGTCGCGGTGTCGTGGTACCGCCCCGGTGGGCGCCGCACGCACACCGAGATCGCCACGCAGTACCTCTCCATCCTGCTGGAAGGAATTCACCGTGCCTGAGGCCTACATCGTCGACGCGGTCCGCACGCCGGTCGGCAAGCGCGGGGGAGCCCTCGCGCAGACGCACTCCGCGGACCTCGCGGCTCACACGCTCTCGGCGCTGGTGCGCCGGACCGGGATCGACCCGGGCGCCGTCGACGACGTGATCCTCGGCTGCTGCGACACCATCGGCTCGCAGGCCGGCGACGTCGCGCGGACCGCCTGGCTGGTCGCCGGCCTGCCGGACCACGTGCCGGGCGTGACCATCGACCGGCAGTGCGGCTCGTCCCAGCAGGCCGTGCACTTCGCGGCGCAGGGCGTGCTCTCGGGCACGCAGGACCTGGTGGTCGCCGGGGGAGTGCAGAACATGAGCGCGATCCCGATCTCGGCGGCGATGCTGGTGGGCCAGCAGTACGGCTTCTCCACGCCGTTCGCCGAGTCGCCCGGGTGGCAGGACCGCTACGGCGACCAGGAGGTCAGCCAGTTCCGCTCGGCCGAGATGATCGCGGAGAAGTGGGACCTCTCGCGCGAGGAGATGGAGGAGTTCGCCCTCGCCTCGCACGAGCGGGCGCGGACGGCCATCGCCGAGGGCCGGTTCACGGGCGAGACCGAGCCGGTCGACCTCCCCGACGGGCAGCGCCTCGACACCGACCAGTGCCCGCGTGAGACCTCGCTGGAGAAGATGGCCTCGCTCGAGCCGCTTGCGCCCGGTGGCCGGATCACCGCGGCGGTCGCCTCGCAGATCTGCGACGCGTCCAGCGCGATGCTGCTGGCCAGCGAGGCCGGCGTACGCGACCACGGCCTGACGCCGCGGGCCCGCATCCACCACCTCTCGGTGCGCGGCGACGACCCGGTCTGGATGCTCACCGGCCCGATCCGCGCGACCAAGCACGCGCTGGACCGCGCGGGCCTGACGATCGACGACATCGACCTCTTCGAGTGCAACGAGGCGTTCGCCCCCGTCGTGCTCGCCTGGATGCGCGAGACCGGCGCGCCGCACGAGAAGGTCAACGTCAACGGCGGCGGCATCGCGCTCGGGCACCCGATCGGCGCCACCGGCACCCGCCTGATGACCACGCTGCTGGCCGAGCTCGAGCGCACCGGAGGTCGTTACGGCCTGCAGACGATGTGCGAGGGCGGCGGTCAGGCCAACGTGACCATCATCGAGCGGCTCTAGCTCAGAGGAAGCGCTTGAGCTTCGCCGGCGACTCCGTCGGCAGCTTCACCGCGATGCCCTCGGCGATCGCGTGCAGCGTCCAGCCGGTCCCGCTGCGGACCAGCTTGGCCAGCAGCACGCCGGTCTCGGGCACGCCGAGGGTCAGCGTCACCCGCGCGACCTCGGTGTCGTGCTCGTCGACGAGCCGGCAGTAGGCGTTCGCGACCCACTCCAGCGAGTGGCCCTGGTAGCTGCTGACCAGCAGGAAGATGGTGTCGACCGGGCCGTGCACCTTCGCCAGGTCGATGGTGATCGTCTCGTCGTCACCCTCGCCGCTCCCTGTCTGGTTGTCACCCAGGTGCTCGACCGACCCGTCGCGGGTGCGCAGGTGGTTGTAGAACGCGAGGTCGAAGAGCTCGCCGTTCGCGAACTGCACCGCCGAGGCGTCGAGGTCGGCGTCGGCGAAGCCGCTGAGTGCTCCCGCGGTCCGGATCTTGTCCCAGCCGAGCCCGACCCGCAGCCGGGTGGCCTCCAGCTCCTGCGTCTCGCCGCGCGTCAGCTCGCCCACGCCGCCCAACCTAGAGGAGGGGTGGTGGGTGGTGGTGCTGGTTCACCACGGTAAGTAGGCGAAGCGACACTTCTCATGGCGGGCATGCCGTGGGAAGTGCAGGTTCACCCACCTACCGTGGTGAACCAGCGACAACGCGACCGCGCCCAGCGCACCGCGCTCACAGCACGAGGAAGAGCCCGACCACGCCGGGGAGGACACCCAGCAGCAGCCAGGGCGAGGCGATCTTCTTGCCGTGGATGGCGAGGAAGACCGCGACCGAGATGACGCCGAAGGCCGCCGCGATGATGTTGAGCCCGACCTGGGCGTCGGTGCGGCTCTCGTTGACGTACATCGCGGCGATGACCAGGCCGAAGGACATGTGGATGATCGTCGTGAACGCGAGGATCGAGAGCACCCACTTCTGCACCGGCTCGAGGTGCATCGGGCCCGAGTCGCGCCGCGTGATGGTCTCGCGCTGCGGGTTGTCGGGGTCCATCAGGTGCCGGGGCCGCTTCTTCGGCTTCGGCGTCGCCTGCTCGCTCACGCGTGCTCCCTGCTCGTTCAGTTGGTGTGCCAACAGTTGGTACACTAACAACCATGGCGGCGCGCAGCACATTCCCCCCGGGCGTCGACCCGCTCGCGCTGGAGGAGCAGGTGTGCTTCGCCCTCTCGGTGGCCGCGCGCAGCGTCGTCGGCGTGTACCGCCCCGTGCTCGAGCCCCTCGGCCTGACCCACCCTCAGTACCTCGTGATGCTGGCTCTCTGGCAGCGCGCGCCGGTGCGCGCGAGCGAGCTGAGCCGACTGCTCCAGCTCGACCCCGGCACCCTGTCGCCGCTGCTCAAGCGCCTCGAGCGCGCGGGCCTGGTCGTGCGCGGCAAGGACCCGACCGACGACCGGGCGTTGGCACTCGACCTCACCGACGAGGGCCGGGTGCTGCGCGAGCGCGCGCTCGACGTGCCCGGCACGATCGTGGAGCGGCTCGGCATGTCCCTCGACGACCTCCGTGCGCTGCACCGCTCGCTGACCGAGGTCATCGCCGCCGCGCAGGAGCCGGGCCAGGAGCCGGTCCTCGACTCACGCCGGGACGGGACTGCGGCGCCGGGCGAAGACCAGTGACCCCAGCAGCACGATCCACGCGACGAGCGCCACGAGCGCAGCGGTCAGCGTCACGTAGTAGCTGACGTCGAGGGCGGTCCTGCTCCAGCCGAAGGCCTGCGTCAGCACGGACATCTCGCTCTCCACCGTGTCGCCGAAGTCCGGGCAGAAGGTGCCGAACACGAGCAGGGCCAGCCAGGTGACCAGCTGCGCCCCGGCCTGGAATCCGGTCAGCGACCGGGGCCGGCCGTGCTGGGTGTAGGCCAGGATCGTGGTGACCAGGAGGGCGACCAGGACGACCGGCACCACCGAGACCAGGAAGATCAGGAAGAACCAGCCGCCCACGCCGAAGACCAGTCGCCCGAACCAGACCCAGACGACCAGGAACAGGTTGATCGGGATCATCCACAGGAGTACGGCGCGGCCCACGTCGGGAGCGTAGGGCCTGCCGCGGCCGCGGGTGGGCGAAAACCTGGGTGCGTTCCGGGGCCGGGCGGGTCATGCTCGAGATGTGGACATCACGCAGGTGACGTGGGACGACACCGGCGCGGTCGCCCGGTCGGTGGCCGTGCTCGAGGCGGTACGCCGGCACGAGCAGCCCTGGTCCCATCCGTGCACGGCCGACTGGCTGGCCCTGAGCATCCGGCACGGCTGGGACGGCGAGCCCGCCACCCACTTCCTCGCGACGCTCGACGGCACGGACGTCGCGACGGCGACGTACGAGACGACCACCTACGACAACGTCCACCTCGCCTGGCTCGGCGTCGACGTGCACCCGGAGCACCGGCGTCGGGGCCACGGCTCGGCGGTGCTCGAGCACCTCATGGCGCGGGCCCGCCGCGAGGGCAGGACGTCAGTGGGCATGGACGGCTGGGACCTGCCGGGGCCGCCGGCGTTCGCGCGGAAGCACGGGTTCGAGCAGAAGCAGGTGTCGGTCAACCGCCGCCAGCACCTCGCGCGGATCGACCGCGCGGCGCTGGACCGGCTGCACGCCGAGGCGCTCGTGGCCGCCTCCGACTACGAGCTCCTCCACCGGGTCGGCCTGACGCCGGAGGAGGAGCTGCCCGCGCTCTCGGAGCTCGCGGCGTCGATCAACGACGCCCCGACCGACGACCTCGACGTCGAGGACGAGGCCTACCCGCCGGAGCGGATCGTCGCCTACGAGGCCGCGCAGGCCGCCCGTGGGCACGTGCTGCACCGGGTCATCGCCCGGCACCGGGAGACCGGGGAGCTGGCCGGCCACACCGCGGTCGCTGTTGAGACGCTCCGGCCGGGGATCGGCCACCAGCACGACACCTCGGTGGTCCGGGCGCACCGCGGCCACCGGCTCGGCGTGCTGCTGAAGACCGACATGGTGCGCTGGCTGGCCGAGGCGCAGCCGCAGCTGGAGACGATCGACACCTGGAACGCCGAGTCCAACGACCACATGATCGGCGTCAACGAGGCTCTCGGCTACGAGGTCAACGCCCGTGCCCTGGCCTTCCAGCGCTCGCTCTAGCGGACGTACGACGAGGTGCGGCGCAGCTCCTCGGCGGCGCGGGTGACCACGCGGTCGATGAGCTCCTCGCAGGTTGGCAGGTCGTCGATGACGCCGACGACCTGACCGCTGGCCAGCACACCTGCCGAGGTGTCTCCCTCGACGAGCCCGGCCTTGAGCATCGTCGGCGTGTTGGCCGCGAGCGCCATCTGGCCCAGCGTGCGGCCCTGGGCCTTCCTCATCGCGCGGCCGTCCTTGAGCAGCGCCGACCAGGACAAGCCGGAGTCCTTCTTGAACTCGAGCGTGCGCCGCGCCGTCGGCCCCAGCCGCCTGAGCGCGCTGGTGCCCTCGAGCTCCTCGACCAGGTCGGTGCGCAGCATCCGGTGCGGCATGCCGTCGACCTTGGCGGTCACCACCGTGTCGGTCAGGCCGCGCTGGAGGTAGAGCTGTTTGACCGCGTCGGGCACGGCGGAGTCCTGCGTCAGCAGGAAGCGGGGGCCCATGCCGAGGCCGGCCGCGCCGTAGGACCGCGCGGCGGCCAGCCCGCGGCCGTCGAAGAAGCCGCCGGCCGCGACGACGGGGATGTCCACGGCGTCGAGGACCGTCGGGACCAGCAGGGTCGTGGGCACCGGTCCGGTGTGCCCGCCGCCCTCCCCGCCCTGGACCATCACGGCGTCGGCACCCCAGGCGGCGACCTTGACCGCGTGCTTGGCCGCGCCGACCGATGGCATCACGACGGTGCCGTGCTCCTTGAGCGTGGCGATGAGCTCGGGCTTGGGGGCGAGCGCGAAGGACGCGACCTTCACGCCGTGGTCGATCAGCAGCCGGCAGCGGTCGGGCGCGTCGGCCGCGTCCGCGCGGAGGTTGACCCCGAACGGCTGGTCGGTGCGGCCCTTGACCTCGACGATCGCCTGCTCCAGCTCGGCGAAGGTCATCGTCGCGCTGGCCAGGATGCCGAGGCCGCCGGCGTTCGCGGTGCCGCTGACCAGTCGCGGTCCGGACACCCAGCCCATGCCGGTCTGCACGACCGGGTGGCGCACGCCGACCAGGTCGGTGAACGGCGTGCGGAGCAGCTGCTCAATCACGGGGCACTTCCTTGAAGCGCAGGCCCTTCGGGTCGAGCACCTCGCGGATGAGGACGAGCTCCTCCGCCGTGGGCTCACGCGTCGTCGGCACGTCGGCCGGCGCGTCGAGCTCGAACCCGGTCGCCTCGCGCACGTCGTCGACCGTCACGCCCGGGTGCACGCTGAGCAGCCGGAGCGTGTCGCCCGCGCCCCGGACGTCGAAGACCGCGAGGTTGCTGACGATCCGGTGGATGTCGTTGTAGCGGGCGGCGGCCGGCCCGGCCTCCTTCGCCCGCCTCGGGCCGACGCCGGAGACGATGTCGACCTGCTCCACGAAGACGCGGGGGGAGTGCTTGGGCACCCAGTAGGACGTCCGGTTGTTGACGGTGTTGCCCGGTGCGCCGCGGCTGCCGAGCAGCTGGCGCGTCGGCTGCGCCCAGGCGCCGATGGCGGAGATGTTCTGGTTGCCGTGGCGGTCGACCTGGGTGGCGCCCATCATCACGTGGCGCTTGCCGTAGGCGATGACGTCGAAGACCTTGCGGAACGGGATCCACCCCTCGACGACGTCACCCTTCGCGAACAGCGGCGGGACGCCGGCGAGGAGGAGCGACTCGCCGTCGGAGATCGCCAGGTCCGGGTTGCTGGTCAGCTTGGCCAGCCGGACCCCGAGTGTCGGGAGCAGGCCCATCGGGCTGGCGAAGATCTCGCCGTCGTGCTCGAACGCGTCGGCGATGGCGGCGGCGCAGACGTCGGCGCGCGCCGCGCTCGTCTCGGTGGCGCTCACTTGTCCTCCTCGGCGAGCTCGCGGACCGCGGCCTGGTAGGCCGCCTCGTCACCGGCCAGGAACCGGTCGTGGAACGCGGACCAGTCCTCGTCGCTGCCACCGGCCGCGGCGGCGTACGCCCGCTGGAAGCTCTCGTCGCGCTCGTAGTCGGGCGTGCAGGTGGTGAAGTGCGCGCCGTTCGGCGTCTCGACGACGCCGCTGACCATCATCCGGTGCAGCAGCAGGCGCTGGACGGGGGTGTGGACGGTGAGGCCGGCGGTGTCGACCACCTGCTCGCACGAGACGTACGTGCGGTCGGCCGCCATCGCGAACAGGTCGTCGAAGTAGGGGTCCGGCCCGAGGTAGGACGCGTTGCCGTGCTGGTCGGCGCGGTTCATGTGGACGAGCGCGACGTCGAGCGGGATCGCGGGTACGGCGACCAGCTCCTCGCCGTCGTCGTAGGGGCTCGTCACCGTCTCGATCCACGGCTGGTTGACCAGCACGTCGGAGCCGAGGCCCGCGCGCATCGGCAGGAACGGCAGCCGCTGGGCGGCGGCGCGCAGCCCGGTCTGGAACATGCCCTCGTCGAGCTCGACGAGCTCGGGGATCGTGCCCTCCTGGCGGGCCCGCTGGAAGTTCGGCTCCAGCGGCACCGAGTCGAGGGAGACGAATGCGTAGACGAGCTTTCGGATCTTGCCCGCCCGGGCGAGCAGCCCGACGTCGGCCCCGCCCCAGCTGACGATCGTGAGGTCCGTCAGGTCGCTGCGCAGGATCGCGCGGACCAGGGCCATCGGCTTGCGGCGCGGGCCCCAGCCGCCGATGCCGATGGTCATGCCGTCCTTCAGCTCGCCGAGGACCTCGTCGATCGTCATCTGCTTGTCGCGTGGTCCCTTGCTCATCCCTGGCTCATCCCGTGGCTCATCCCTTGCTCTTCTGCGTCCCGGCGAACTCGTCGCGCAGCTCGTCGCTCACGCCGGCCAGGTTCAGCTCGAAGGTGAACCCCTGCTCGAAGCGGTAGCTCTTGTTGACGTCGATCGGGTCGATGCCGTTGAGCGCCTCCTTGGCGGCCCGGATCACCCGGGTGTCCTTGGCCGCGATCTCGCCGGCGACCGCCAGCGCCGCGTCGTCGAGCCGGTCGCGGGGGACCGTCTCCAAGACGCTGCCGAACCGGACCAGCTCGGTGGCCTTGATCGTGCGTGCGGTGAAGTAGAGGGTGCGCATCATGTGCTGGGGCACCAGCCGGGCCATGTGGGTCGCCGCGCCGAGCGCGCCCTGGTTGACCTCGGGGACCCCGAAGTACGCATCGTCGCTGGCCACGACGCAGTCGGCGTTGCCGACCAGGCCGACGCCGCCGCCGAGGCAGAAGCCGTTGACTGCGGCGACCACCGGGACGGCGCACTCGTAGACCGCCTTGAACGCCGCGAAGCACCCCCTGTTGGCGCCGACGAGCGCCTCGAAGCCGCTGGTGTGCTGCATCTCCTTGATGTCGACCCCGGCGTTGAAACCGCGACCCTCGGCCCGCAGCACGACAACCTTGGTGTCCAGGTCGCTTGCGGCCTCGTCGAGGGCGGCGGCGACGTCGTACCAGCCCTGGACGGTGAGCGCGTTGACCGGCGGGTGGTCCATGGTGACCAGCCGGACGCCGTCGGGGCGCAGTTCGGAAGTGATGGGCACGTTCGCTCCTAACCAAGCAAGTGCTTGGTAGGGTAGCAGCATGACCTTGGCGGTGGACCTCTCCGGACGCGTCGCGCTCGTCACGGGCGGGACCCGGGGCATCGGCCTGGGCATCACGCGCGCGCTGCTCGACGCCGGTGCGTCGGTGGTGACCTGCTCGCGCTCGGAGGTCGAGCCGGTGCCCGGCACCACCCACCGGGTGTGCGACGTGCGTGACGCCGAGGCCGTGCGGGATCTCGTGGCGTCGCTGGAGCGCCTCGACATCCTCGTGAACAACGCCGGGGGAGCGCCTTCGGCCGACGCGGCCTCGGCGTCGCCCCGGTTCCACGAGAAGGTCGTCGGACTCAACCTGCTCGCCCCGCTGGTCTGCGCGCAGGCCGCAAACGCGGTCATGCAGCAGCAGCTGTCGGGCGGGAACATCGTGAACATCTCCTCGGTGTCCGCGCACCGGCCGGCACCGACCATCGCGGCGTACGGCGCCGCCAAGGCGGGTCTGGACTCGCTGACCACCTCGCTGGCGATGGAGTGGGCGCCGAAGGTCCGCGTGAACGCCGTCGACGTGGGGCTGTGCCGCACCGAGCAGTCCGACGACCACTACGGCGACGACGCCTCGGTGGCGGCGATCGAGCAGACGATCCCCCTCGGCCGGATGGCGCGGCCCGAGGAGGTCGGCCACGTCGCCGCGTTCCTGGCCAGCGACCTGGCGTCCTACGTCTCGGGCGCGACCGTCGCCTGTCATGGCGGGGGAGAGCCCCCCGCGTTCCTCGTCGTCTCGAAGGGACTGTGATGAGCAAGCTTCTCGAAGGCCGGGTCGCCATCGTGACCGGCGCCGGCCGCGGGATCGGCCGGGCGCACGCGCTCGAGCTGGCGCGCCACGGCGCGGCCGTGGTCGTCAACGACTACGGGGTGTCGATCGCCGGCGAGGGGACCGGGGAGACCCCGGCGGAGTCCGTCGTCGCCGAGATCGAGGCGGCGGACGGGCGGGCCGTCGTCAACACCGCCGACGTCGCGGACTTCGAGCAGGCCGCCGCCATGGTGCAGCAGGCCATCGACACCTTCGGCGCCCTCGACGTCCTGGTCAACAACGCCGGGTTCGTGCGCGACCGGATGCTGGTCAACACCTCCGAGGAGGAGTGGGACGCCGTGATCCGGGTCCACCTCAAGGGTCACTTCGCGCCGCTGCGGCACGCCGGTGCCTACTGGCGCAGCGAGGCCAAGGCGGGCCGCCAGCGGTCGGCCCGCGTCGTCAACACCTCGTCCGGGGCAGGTCTCCAGGGCTCGGTCGGCCAGGCGACGTACTCCGCGGCCAAGGCCGGCATCGCCGGCCTCACCCTCGTCGCCGCCCAGGAGATGGGCCGCTACGGCGTCACGGTCAACGCCATCGCGCCGGTGGCGCGCACCCGGATGACCGAGGGCGCCTTCGACACCTCGGCGATGGCGCTCCCCGAGGACAACTCGCCGATCGTCGCCTGGCTGGCCGCCGCGGAGGCCGGCGACGTCACCGGCCGGGTGATCGAGATCGACGGGTCGACGATCACGGTGGAGACCGGCTGGGCCCACGGCCCCGCTCGCGACCTCGGGCGCCGCTGGGAGGCGGCCGAGGTCGGTCCCGCCCTGCGCGAGCTCCTCGCCGCGGCTCCCGCGCCGGAGCCCGTCTACGGCTCTTGAGAGTTTCATCGGCCGGCCGATGAAACTCACTCCGGGACGACAAAGCTTCATCGTCCGAGCATGAGTTTCGTGGGCATCAGGCCGCTCGGCGCGTAGCAGCAACGCGGCGAGCTCGGCCGATCGTGTGGTCGGGGCGGCCGAGGTCCGGCCAGATCACGCGGAACATGCGCAGCCCGGTCAGCTCCTCGAGCAGGACCTCCCGCGCGCGCTCCGCACGGATGACGTCGCTGATCGACTGCCCAGGCTCGAGCAGCCGGCCGTACTTGATAGCACCGTCGAACTCGACGAGAAGACCGAGCTCAGGGACGAGGAGATCGACGCGTCCGGCAAGACGTCCCGACGGGTGGTACACCTGCCACTGCGGCTCGACCTGGAGCCCGGCGCGCCGGAACATGAGTCGGGTCCGCGTCTCGCCGACCGACTCGGTGCGAGGGTCGCTGTCGTCGACGGCCTCGGGCAGCCCGACGGTGCCAGGCCACTCGCGCATGTGAGCGCGCGCGTACGCGTCCAGCTCCTCCGGTGTGGCAAGGCCCTGGCGCAGGGTCCAGTCGAGGACGGCCACGGCCGGGACGTGAGCCAGCGCCGCCGCGGTCTCCACCGCGGTGCGACCGGGCGCGGTGATCCAGTGCCCGTCGAGGCGCGAGACGTCCCGCACGCCGACCCAGCCCCGGTGGTGGGTGATCCCGGACTGGGTGCGGTCGCCGCGTCCGAACAGGTTGGTGATGTTCACGTTGGAGAGGTCGATCCCCCAGTCCGGTCCGCCGCGCCGGACATGAGCGCTCGCATGCGACAGGGCCACGCGCTCGTCGTACTGCTGCATCACCGCACGGCCGAGGAGCACGTGACGCTGAGTCGGTGTGGCCGGGAGCCAGATGGCGGGGTTCGCGTAGGCGCCGTGACGGATGTGGCTCAGGGCGTGGTCGCGGACCATGCGGTGCAGCCAGTTGTCGTCGAAGCCGGCTCGGACGGCATCACGCCGGAGCAGCAGTCCGTGCTGGTCGAAGGGGATGAGGCTCATGCCCAGCAGACTTCCCGCTGGGGGAGGCGCTCCGGGGCTCAGCGGCGTATCTGTGGATAGCCGTCGCCACGAAACTCATGCCTGGCCGACAAAGGTTCATCGTCCAGGCGTGAGTTTTGTCGGCCGGCCGATGAAACTCTCCAGAGCCAGCCAGTCAGATCCGTTCGAGCACGGTGCCGGTGGCCATGGCGCCGCCGGCGCACATCGAGATGAGGGCGGTGGAGGCGTCCCGCCGCTCGAGCTCGTGGAGCGCGGTGGTGATCAGCCGGGTGCCGGTGGAGCCCACGGGGTGGCCGAGGGCGATCGCGCCCCCGTTGACGTTCACCCGGTCCAGGTCGACGCGGTGCTGGCCGGCCCAGGAGAGGACGACGGAGGCGAAGGCCTCGTTGACCTCGAACAGGTCGAAGTCGCCGATGGACATCCCGGTGCGGTCGAGCACCCGCTGGGTCGCCTCGATCGGTCCGTCGAGGTGGTAGTACGGGTCGGAGCCGACCAGGCAGTGCGTGACGATGCGCGCCCGCGGCGTGAGGCCGAGGGCGCGGGCCTTCTCCTCGTCCATGATGAGCACGGCGGAGGCGCCGTCGCTGATCTGCGAGGACGTGCCGGCGGTGTGCAGGCCCTCGGGCAGCACGGTGCGCAGCGACGCCAGTCCCTCCAGGGTGGTGTCCCGCAGGCCCTGGTCGGTGTCGACGAGGCGGGTCTCGCCGGTCGGCGCGCCGTCCTCGCCGAGCACGGGCGCCTCGAGCGCCGCGATCTCGCGCTTGAAGCGGCCCTCGTCGACGGCGACACGCGCCTTCTGCTGCGAGGCGAGGCCGAACGCCTCCAGGTCGCCCCGGGTGAGGCCGCGGTTGCGGGCGATCCGGTCGGCGGCCTCGAACTGGTTCGGCATGTCGATGGCCCAGTCGTCCGGGCGCGGGTCGCCGGTGCCGGCGGGCACGTTGGCGCCCAGCGGGATGCGGGACATCGCCTCGACGCCGGCGGCGATGCCGACCTCGATCGAGCCCGCGACGACCAGGTCGTTGACCAGGTGCGCGGCCTGCTGGCCGGACCCGCACTGGGCGTCGACCATCGTGGCGCCGGTGTGCTGCGCGAGGCCCGCGTGCAGCCAGGCCCGGCGTGCCATCCCGTTGGACTGCTCGCCGGCCTGGGTCACGCAGCCGGCGACGACCTGGTCGACGAGCCCGGAGTCCACGCCGGACCGGGCCAGCAGCTCGGCCATGGCGTGGCCGACGAGGACGCCGGGGTGCACGCCGGCGAGCCAGCCGTTGCGCTTGCCGAGGGGAGTGCGGACGGCGTCGATGATGACCGGGGTACCCATGGGACCAAACTAGAACACGTTCTCATCCGGGACAATCTTCCCTTCCGTACCTTCGGTATGTATTGTCCGTCACTAGAACGTGTTCCATCCGACGAGAGGGACCTCCCGTGACCGCTACCGCCCTGCCCGAGGGATTCGACTTCACCGACCCCGACGTGAACCAGGCCGCGATCCCGCACGAGCAGTTCCGCGCGGCCCGCCAGCACTCGCCGATCGTGTGGGTGGACCAGGAGCCCGCGTGGACCACGGGCTTCGCGCCGGAGGGGCAGGCGGGCTACTACGCGGTGACCCGGCACGAGGACGTCTCGGCGATCTCCAAGGACAGCAAGAACTGGTCGACCTACGAGAACGGCGCGATCATCCGGTTCCCCACCGAGATGCTGCGCGAGCAGATCGAGCTCCAGCGCGTCATCCTCATCAACCAGGACCCGCCCGAGCACACCCAGACCCGCGCGATCATCTCCCGTGGCTTCACGCCCCGCTCCATCGCGGAGCTCGAGGAGACGATGGTCCGCCGCGGCAACGAGATCGTGCAGGCGGCGGTCGCCCGCGGCACCGGCAACTTCGTCGAGGAGATCGCGGCCGAGCTTCCGCTCCAGGCGATCGCCGACCTCATCGGCGTGCCGCAGGAGGACCGCCACAAGCTCTTCGACTGGTCCAACCAGATGCTGGCCGGCGAGGACCCCGACTACGCCGGCGAGAACGACGTCGCGGCCGCGGAGATCCTCGGCTACGCGATGATGCTGGCGGCCGAGCGCAAGGCCAACCCGCGCGATGACCTCATCACCAAGCTGATCAACGCGCACAAGGGCGAGCGCGGCCTCACCGACGACGAGTTCGGCTACTTCGTCATCCTGCTGGCGGTGGCGGGCAACGAGACCACGCGCAACGCGATCTCGCACGGCATGAACGCCTTCCTCGACAACCCCGAGCAGTGGGAGATCTGGAAGCGCGACCGTCCGGCGACCATGGTCGACGAGGTGGTCCGGTGGGCGACGCCGGTCAGCGTCTTCCAGCGCACCGCGCTCAACGACGTCGAGGTCGGCGGCGTGCAGTTCAAGAAGGGCGAGCGGGCGGCGCTCTTCTACGCCAGCGCGAACTTCGACGAGGACGTCTTCGAGGACCCGTTCACCTTCGACGTCCTGCGCGACCCCAACCCGCAGCTGGGCTTCGGTGGCCACGGCGCCCACTACTGCCTCGGCGCCAACCTGGCCCGCCAGGAGATCCGGGTCATCTTCAACGCCCTGGCCGACCACGCCCCCGACATCAGCAAGCTCGCCGAGCCGGCGCGCCTGCGGCACTCCTGGGTCAACGGCCTCAAGGAGCTGCAGGTCCGCTACGCCTGAGGCGCCGACCCACCCCGGCTTCAGTCGCGGGCGGTGAGCACCAGCGGGCCGTCGATGGTGATGGCCACCGTGTGCTCCATGTGGGCGCCGCGGGAGCCGTCCTTGCTGCGCAGCGTCCAGCCGTCCTCGTCGGTGTAGATCTCGTCGGTGGTGTGCAGGAACCACGGCTCGATCGCGATCACCAGGCCCGGCCGCAGCTTCAGGCCGCGCCCGGCCCGACCGTCGTTGGGCACGTGCGGCTCGCCGTGCATGGTGCGGCCGACGCCGTGCCCGCCGAACTGCAGGTTGACGCCGAGCCCGGCGGACCGGGCCACGTCGCCGATGGCGGCGGAGATGTCGCCGAGGCGGTTGCCCGGCTTCGCCTCGGCGATCGCGGCGTCCAGGGCCCGCCCGGTGGTCTCGATCAGGTCGAGGTCCTCCGGGCGGGGCGTGCCGACGACGACGCTCAGCGCGGAGTCGGCGACCCAGCCGTCGACGCTCGCGGCGAAGTCGACGCTGAGCAGGTCGCCGTCCTGGAGGGCGTAGTCGTGGGGGAGGCCGTGCAGCACGGCGTCGTTGACCGAGGTGCAGAGGACCTTGCCGAAGGGTGAGGCGCCGAACGACGGGTGGTAGTCGATGTAGCACGACTCCGCGCCGCGCTCGCGGATCATCGCGTGCGCGAGCTCGTCGAGCTCGAGCAGGTTCACTCCCACGTCGGCCTTCTCGGCGAGCGCGGTGATGACGTCGGCGACGAAGTGCCCGGCCGGGCGCATCTGCTCGATCTGGTTCGGGGTGCGGAGCTCGATCACCCCGAAACCCTATCTAGGCTCGGATCATGGACCTCATCCTCGGCACGATGTACTTCGGCACCCGTACGGACGAGGCGACGTCCTTCGCGCTGCTCGACCGGTTCGTCGAGGCCGGCGGCCGCACCCTCGACACCGCCAACTGCTACTCCTTCTGGTCCTCGCCGACCGGCCACGGCGGCCAGAGCGAGGAGCTGCTGGGCCGGTGGCTGGCGGCCAACCCGGGCCTGCGCGACGAGCTCGTGATCGCCACGAAGGTCGGCGTGGAGCCCACCGACGACGGCGGCATCGAGGGTCTCTCGGCGGCGGTGATCGAGCGCGAGTCCGCTCGGAGCCTGGAGCGCCTGGGCATCGAGACGATCGACGTCTACTGGGCGCACGGGGAGGACCGGGCCACCGACCTGGAGGAGACGGTCTCCGCGTTCGGCGGCCTGGTCTCGCGTGGCCTGGTGCGCCGCCTCGGCGTCTCCAACCACCCGACGTGGCGGGTCGAGCGCGGCCGGGCCCTCGCGGCTGCGATGGGGGTCGAGCCGTGGACCGCCCTCCAGCTCACGACGTCCTACGTCGACCCGCGCCCGGGCGCGCAGGTGCCGGGCAAGGACCACCGGTTCGGGTTCGTCAGCGACGAGACCGTCGACTACCTCGACGAGCACCCGGACGTCGAGCTGTGGGTCTACAGCCCGCTCGTCCAGGGCAGCTACGACCGCGACGACCGGCCGTTCCCCGAGGCCTACGACCACCCCGGCACGACCGCGCGGATGGCCGCGCTGACCCGGGAGGCCGAGGCGCGCGGCGTACCCCGGTCCCGCCTGGTCCTCGCCTGGCTGGTGGGGCGCGGCTGGAAGCCGATCGTCGGCGTCAGCTCGGTCGAGCAGCTGGACTCGGCGCTCGCGTCGCTGGATCTGCTCCCAGCGGATCTGCCGGGAGCGGATCCGCTTCCCTGAGGTCGGGCGGGGCCGAACCCTGGAGGCATGACCCAGACACCGACCCCCGCCTCCGGGCTCTCCGCGGCCGACCGGCTGCTGCACCAGCGCATCATCGTCCTCGGCCAGGAGGTCGACGACACGATCGCCAACAAGATCTGCGCCGAGCTCCTGCTCCTCTCGGCCGAGGACCCGCACCGCGACATCAGCCTCTACATCAACTCTCCCGGCGGCTCGGTCAGCGCCGGCCTGGCCATCTACGACACCATGCGGCTGATCCCGAACGACGTCAGCACGCTCGCGATGGGCCTGGCGGCCAGCATGGGCCAGTTCCTGCTCTCTGCGGGCACGCCGGGCAAGCGCTTCGCGCTGCCGCACTCGCGGATCCTCATGCACCAGGGCTCGGCCGGGATCGGCGGGACGGCGATCGACATCGAGATCCAGGCTGAGAACCTCGAGCACGTGAAGAACGTGCTGCTCGACCTCATCGCCGAGCACACCGGGCAGCCGCGTGATCGGGTCGAGCGGGACTCGCTGCGCGACCGGTGGTTCACCGCCGAGGAGGCGCGCGAGTACGGCTTCGTCGACCAGGTGCTGACCGACGTCGCCGCGGTGACGCCGGCTCGTCCCGCCGCCGCCTTCGGAGTCGGCCGATGAGCACCTACACCATCCCGTCGGTGGTCGAGAAGACCGTGCGCGGGGAGCGGGCGGTCGACATCTACAGCCGGCTGCTCACCGACCGGATCGTCTACATCGGCACCGAGATCGACGACGGCGTCGCCAACGTCGTCATCGCCCAGCTCCTGCACCTGGAGTCGGAGAGCCCGGAGACGCCGATCAACCTCTACCTGAACTCGCCCGGCGGCTCGGTCACGGCGATGCTCGCGATCTACGACACGATGGAGTTCGTCCGCTCGCCCGTCGGCACCACGTGCGTGGGGCAGGCCGCGTCCGGCGCCGCCGTCCTCCTCGCCGGTGGTACGCCGGGCAGCCGGATGGTGCTCCCACACGCGCGCGTCGTGCTGCACCAACCCTCAGGTGGTGGCCAGGGCACGCTGCCGGACCTCGCGCTGCAGGCCAAGGAGATCGTGCGTCTGCGCGGGGCGATGGAGGAGATCCTCGCGCGGCACACGGGGCAGTCCGTGGAGCGGCTGCGCGAGGACACCGACCGCGACCTGATCCTCTCCGCCGAGGAGGCGGTGGCCTACGGCCTGGCCGACGGCGTGCTCGACAGCCGGAAGCTCGCGCTGGAATGACCGGGTCCGGGGAAGGTGTTGGTGCGGACATGACCCAACTCGTGGACCGCACGATCACCGCCCTCCGGGCCGAGCACGACGTCCTCGTCGCGCTGCTGCCGAACCTTCCCGACGAGTCCTTCGAGGCGCCGAGCGGCGCGTCGGAGTGGACGGTCGCCCAGGTGCTCTCCCACCTCGGCAGCGGCGCCGAGATCACCCGCGCGCCGATCGCTCGGGCGGCGGGCGAGCAGGTCGAGCCGACCGACACCCATGCTGTCTGGGCGCGCTGGGACGCGGCCGGCCCCCTGGACCAGGCGGCCTGGTTCGTCGAGCACAACGCCCGGTGGCTCGAGACGGTGGAGGGCCTCTCGGCCGAGCAGCGCGCGTCGCTGCAGGTCGACCTCGGCTTCCTGCCCGACCCGGTGCCGCTCGAGGTCGCGCTCGGCATGCGGCTCAACGAGGTCGCCAACCACTCGTGGGACGTGCGGGTCGGGCTCGACCCGGCGGCGCAGGTGCACCCGGAGTCGGCCGAGCTGCTCGTCGAGCTCTTCCGGGGGCCGCTGGGCTTCATCCTCGGCTTCTCCGCGAAGCCGGGCGAGCTGCCCGAGCCGGCCTCGGTCGCCGTGCCGGGGGCGGGCCTGGTCCTCGACTCCGGCGCCACCGTGGTCGCGCGCGTGGAGTCGCCCACCGCGACGTTCCACGGCACTCCCGAGGCGTTCATCCGGCTGCTCAACGGCCGGCTGAAGGATCCGTACGCCGGCGACGTGACCGTCGAGGGCAGCGTGACGCTCGACGACCTGCGGCGGGTCTTCCCGGGCTACTAAGCGGCCAGGCAGACCGGGCCCGAGACCCGGGTGAGCTGCCGGCTCACCCGGGTCGTGAGGTCGACCAGCCGGAGGCCGAGCGCGCCGGCGACGGCGCCGAGGACCTCCGAGCTGGGCTCCTTGAGGCCGCGCTCGACCTCGGAGAGGTACTGGGTCGAGACGCCCGCCCGCTGGGCGACGTCGGCGAGGGTGCGCTGCGCCGCCTGGCGCTCGGCGCGGAGCTCCTTCCCGACGGCCTCGCGCCAGAGTGGCTCGGGCTCGGCAGCGGGGGCCCGGTCGGGGCTCGGGAACGCGATCAGCTCACCCATGTCCGGAGACTAGCCGACCCACTCGCCCAGGTCGGCGTCTCGCAGCAGCTCGCGCGCCTCCTCGATGCGGTCGTCCACGACCAGCACCCGCATCTGGAGGAAGCGCAGGGAGCCCTCGAGCACCGACGAGTGCCGGTCGGCCACCTGGTAGGGGATCTCCGCCTCGGTGAGGAGGGCCTCGGTGACCGCGATCAGCGCCACGTCGTTGGTGCGGAAGAGCTCGGCCATGCCCCGAGGCTAGCCGGGTCGCTCAGCTGGTGGGCCGCTCCGAGCCGACGACCCACATCGCGAAGAACTGCGAGCCACCGCCGTACGCGTGCCCGAGGGCCCGCCGGGCGCCGTCGACCTGATGCTCGCCGGCCGCGCCGCGGACCTGCAGGGCGGCCTCGCCGAAGCGGAGCATGCCGGAGGCGCCGATCGGGTTCGACGACAGCACGCCGCCCGAGCAGTTCACCGGGATCCTGCCGTCCATCGCGGTGGCGCCGGACTCCGTCAGCCGCCAGCCGCCGCCGTTCTCCTCCGCGAAGCCCAACGACTCCAGCCACATCGGCTCGAACCACGAGAACGGCACGTAGATCTCGGCGGCGTCGATCTCCTCGACCGGGTTGGTGATGCCCGCCTGCTTCCAGAGCGCGGCCGCCGCGTCGCGCGACGCCTGGGGGTTCACCTGGTCGCGCTCGGCCGCCGTCGTCGCCTCGGAGCGCATGACCGTGCCGTGGATCCAGGCCGGGTTGGGCGACGCGGCCGCGGTGTCCTCGTCGACGATCACCAGGGCGCACGCGCCGTCGGAGGACGGGCAGGTCTCGTCGTAGCGGATCGGGTCCCACAGCATCTGCGAGGCGAGCACCGACTCGACGGTGGTGTCCGGGTTCTTCAGGTGGGCGTAGGGGTTCCTCAGCGCGTTCTGCCGGTCCTTGGCCGCGACGATGGCGCCCACGTGGGTCGGTGCCTCGGAGCGGCGGATGTAGGAGCGCACGTGGGGCGCGAAGTAGCCGCCGGCGCCGGCGTGCACCGGCATGTTGAACGGCAGCGGGATCGAGAGCGCCCACATGGCGTTGGACTCGGACTGCTTCTCGTAGGCGACGGTCAGCACGCGCTTGTGCACCCCGGCCTGGACGAGCGACGACGCGACGATGGCGGTGGAGCCGCCCACCGAGCCCGCGGTGTGGACGCGCAGCAGCGGCTTGCCGGCGGCGCCGAGCGCTTCGGCGAGGTAGAGCTCGGGCATCATCACGCCCTCGAAGAGATCGGGCGCCTTGCCGACCACGACGGCGTCGATGTCGTCGAAGGACAGGTTGGCGTCGGCCAGCGCGCGGTCGATCGCCTCGCGGCACAGGCCGGCCATCGACACGTCCTCGCGCTTGGCCCGGTGGTGGGTCTGACCCACGCCGACCACGGCGGCGGGCTGCTTGGCCATCAGCTCTGTCCTTCCAGGACGCACAGGAGGTTCTGCTGCAGGGCGGGCCCGGAGGTCGCGTGGGCGACCGCCTTGGCGGTCTCGCCGGACCAGATGCGCGTCGCCGCCTCGCCGATGCGGATGCCGCCGCCGGAGAACATCGGGTTGCTCGTGAGCGCTCCGCCGGACGGGTTGATGCGGACGTCGTCGGGCAGGCCGAGCTCGCGGCGCAGGATCAGCTCCTGGTGGCTGAACGGCGCGTGCAGCTCGGCCACCTCGACACCGTCCAGGTCCACGGCGGCCGCCGCGCGGGCGGCGGAGGGAGCGCGGTTCAGGTCGCGGGTGCCCATGCTCATCGGGTCGATGGAGTGGGCGATGCCGCTGATCCACGCGGGCTTCTCGCGTACGTCGCGCGCCCGGTCGCCCGCGGCCAGCACGATCGCGGCCGCGCCGTCGGTGACGGGGGAGCAGTCGTGCTTGCGCAGGGGGTCGGCGTACACCGGCCGGGCCAGCAGCTCCTCGACCGACGAGCCACCCTTGCGGACCGCGAACTCGTTCTTCTCCGCGTCGGTGAGCGAGCGGTTCGCGACCTCGGCCATGGCCCGCTCGTCCCAGGCTCCGGCGTCGATGCCGACCCGCGCCTGCAGCGCGGCCAACGACACGGTGTCGGGCCACAGCGGCGTCATCGTGTACGGCTCGAGCTGGAGGCTCAGCGACCGGCGGAGCACGCCGGCCGAGGACTTGCCGAAGGCGTAGACCAGTGCGGTGTCGACCTCGCCGGTCTGGATCTTCAGCCAGGCCTCGTACATCGCCCAGGCCAGGTCCATCTCGACGTGGGACTCGTTGACCGGCGGGATCACGCCGATCGCGTCGACGGCCTGGACGAACGAGAAGGACCGCCCGGCCAGGTAGTCCGAGGACCCCGAACACCAGAACCCCACGTCCTGGCGGGTCCAGCCGGTCTGCTCGTAGCACTCGGCGAAGAGCGGCACGAGCAGCTCCACGCAGGTCGGCGACCCGTCGAACTCGGCCATCTGGCGCTGGGCGAACCCGACGACGGCAACGTCTCTCATCTGTCAGCCCCTCAGAGGTGGTGGCGGTAGGTCTCGTAGTCGGCGTCGGGATCGCCGGTGGGCTCGAAGTGGTCGATGTTCTCCAGGGAGTAGGTCCACTCCTCCCGCGGCTTCCAGACCGCCTTCACCCGCATGCCCATCCGCACCTCCTCGGCCGGGACGCCGAGGATCAGGTGGAGGACCGCGATGTCGGCCCCGTCGAGCAGCACGTAGGCCGAGACGTACGGCGGCGTGATCTTCTGACCGAGGAAGGGCACGTTGACGATGCAGAACGTCGTGATGGTGCCGGTCTGCGACACCTCGACCTCCTCCGACGTCGGCGTCCCGTCGGCCGGGCAGGCGCTGCGGGGCGGCACGTAGACCTTCTGGCAGGTGGGGCAGCGCTGCCCGACGATCCGGCCCTCGTTGAGCCCGCGGTAGAACGCCGACTCCTCGGGGCTCGCGGCGTAGAGGTAGTCCAGCGACACCGGCACGACGACGCCGGTCACGGGGTCGACCCCGGTGGTCGAGCCGGTTTCCTCGGTGGTTGAGGAAGGCGCGCCAGCGTCGGTCGCCCCCTCGGTGGTTGAGGAAGGCGCGCTGGCATCTGTCGTCCCCTCGGTGGTTGAGGAAGGCGCGCTAGCGCCTGTCTCGAAACCACCCGCCGGCTCGAAGCACGCGATGTCGGTGATCGCGCCGACCCGATCCTCCGCCCACCGCACCCGCACCCGCATCCCGGTCGACACCTCGTCGGGCGAGGACACGTCCAGCGCGTGCAGCATCGGCACGTCGGCGCCGTCGAGCTGGACCAGCACGAAGGCGAACGGCCGGTCGAAGGGCTGGCCCTTCACCGGCTCCGGCACCCACGTCCACGACGTGACGGTGCCGACCGGCGCCACCTCGACGAAGTCGTCGACCTGCTCGTGGGTCACGGGGTCGAACTCCGGGGGCGGCACGACGACCCGGCCCTCCGACGTACGACCGCCGACGACGCGGCCGTCGCGCAGGCCGGTGAGGAAGCGCCCGACGACCGGTCCCGTGGAGCGGGTGTAGTCGAACGCTACGGTGACCGGCGCCGACAATGTGCGTGTCATGGTCCGAAACTAGAACACGTTCTACACTTCGGCAAGAACCCACCCGGAGGAGATGAGATGAAGCTCGGACTGCAGCTCGGCTACTGGGGCGCCCAGCCCCCGCACGGAGTCGGCGAGCTCGTCGCCGCGGCCGAGGACGCCGGCTTCGACGCCATCTTCACCGCCGAGGCGTGGGGGAGCGACGCGTTCACTCCGCTCGCCTGGTGGGGCAGGGACACCTCCCGCATCAAGCTCGGCACGTCGATCGTGCAGATGTCGGGCCGCGCGCCGACCTCGATCGCCATGCACGTGCTGACGCTCGACCACCTGAGCAACGGGCGGGTGATCCTCGGCATGGGCGTGAGCGGCCCGCAGGTCGTCGAGGGCTGGTACGGCCAGCCGTTCGGCAAGCCGCTGGCCCGCACCCGCGAGGTCGTCGACATCATCCGCAAGGTCCTGGCCCGCGAGGGCTCGGTCACGAACGACGGCCCGCACTACCCGCTCCCGTTCACCGGGGAGGGCTCGGTCGGCCTGGGCAAGCCGCTCAAGCCGATCGTCCACCCGCTGCGCGCGGACGTGCCGATCTGGCTGGGTGCGGAGGGCCCGAAGAACGTCGCGCAGACCGCCGAGATCGCCGACGGCTGGATCCCGATCTTCTACACGCCGAAGTCGGCGGGCATGTACCAGCCCTGGCTCGACGAGGGCTTCGCCCGACCCGGCGCCCGCCGCACCCGGGCCGACTTCGAGATCGCCGCGACCTGCCACCTGCAGGTGGTGGCGAACGCCGAGGAGAAGGCGGCGGTCCTCGATGCCATGCGGCCGTTCGTCTCGCTCTACATGGGCGGCATGGGCGCCAAGGAGGCCAACTTCCACAACCAGGTCTTCGTCCGCATGGGCTACGCGGACCTGGCCAAGGAGGTCCAGGAGCTCTACCTCAGCGGTGAGAAGGACAAGGCCACCGCCCTCATCCCCGACGAGCTGGTCGACGACATGCACATCATCGGCGCCGCGGGCGAGGTCAAGGAGCGGGTCGCGCAGTGGGAGGAGACCGGCGTGACCACGCTGCTGCTCAGCTGCCGCTCCGCCGACGAGGTCCGCTCGGTCGCCGAGCTGCTCGCCTGAGCCGTCTCAGCGCCGCGACCTCGGCGGTCCGGTGGCGGAGATCGGCAGGAGAATCACCGACGTCGCGGCGTAGGACCGCGGCCGTCGGCTGCTCGGGACGACCGCTCCCGCGGAACCCCGCAGTCGAGCAGTCTCCTCCACGAAAGGCTCCACGTTGGGCACGCCGCGACGACCGGCCACCAGCCTCACCGTCCCGCTCATGCTCGTGCTGGCGGCCTGCAGCGGCTTCCCGCCCTTCGCCATCGACACCTACCTGCCCGGGCTCCCGGACATCGCCGACGACCTGGACGCCACTGCCGCGCAGGTCCAGCTCACGCTGACGGCGTTCCTCCTCGCCACCGCTCTCGGGCAGGTCGTCTGGGGTGCGCTCTCGGACCAGGTCGGGCGACGCCCGGTGCTGCTGGTCGGCATCGCCGCCGGAGTCGTCGCGAGCCTCGCCTGCGCGCTGGCCGGATCGATCTGGCTGCTCGTGGCCATGCGCGCGGTGCAGGGCCTGGCCACCGGCGCGGTGATGGTCGTGGCCCGGGCGGTGGTCGCCGACCTCTCGACCGGGGTCGGTGCCGCCCGCGCGTTCTCGACCCTCGCCGCCGTCCAGTCGGTCGCGCCCATCGCCGCGCCCGTGCTGGGCGGTGTGCTCATCGGACCGCTGGGCTGGCGCGCGGCCTTCTGGCTGCTCTTCGCCATGACGCTGTGCATGTCGGTGGCGATCTTCCGCACGGTCCCCGAGACCGTCACGCCCGGGGCCGGCGACGCCGGCAGCGCCGGCGGGCTCCGCCGGATCGCCACCGACGGCCGCGTGCTCCTCGCCGACCGGGGCTACGTCGGCTGCCTGGTCGCCGTGGCCGCCGGGTTCGGCACCCTGTTCGCCTACATCGCCGGCAGCCCTTTCGTGATCCAGAGCGTGATGGGCCTCTCGAAGTACGCCTACTCGGCGATCTTCGCCAGCACCGCAGCGGCCATGGTCGCGCTGATCATGGTGAACCGTCGCCTCGTGCGCACCGTGGCGCCCCAGCGGCTGGTCATCGTCGGCGCCGTGGTCCAGGCGCTCGGCGTCACCGTGCTCGTGGTGTGCGTGCTCCTGCTCGACCTCCCGCTGGTCGGCATGGTCACCGGGTTCCTGCTCCTGCAGGGGGCCCACGCCTTCATCGCGGGCAACTGCAACGCCATCGCCCTGGTGCGGGCCAAGCCCCGCACCGGCACGGGCGCCGCCCTCCTGGGCGGGACCCAGTTCGGCGTGGCCGCCCTGGTCGCCCCGTTGGTCGGGCTCGGCGGGGAGCACTCGGCGGTCCCGATGGTCTGCGTGATGGTCGGGACCGTCCTGGCCTGCGCGGTCGGGGCCGCCCTGGTCCGCACGGCCGCCCCGGTGCGCGAGCCCGCCCTGGTCTGAGGGGCCGGGGCGCCACGGCGTTGCCCTGCGCTAGAACACGTTCTAGTCTCGGGTCCCATGACGGACGAGATGCGCCTCGGGATCCACAACGGCCACCTCATGGTGGCCGCGCTCAAGCGGCACCGGGACAAGCCGGTGATGCACCTCGGCGACACGACGATCACCGGGGGCCAGGCCGCGGAGCGGATGAGCCAGTACGTGCAGGCCTTCGAGGCCCTCGGTGCCGGTCGCGGCACGGCCGGTGCGCTGCTCGCGCTCAACCGCCCCGAGGTGCTGTTCATCCTCGGCGCGGGCCAGACGCAGGGCTACCGGCGCACGTCCCTGCACCCGTTGGGCTCGCTCGACGACCACGCCTACGTCATCAACGACGCCGAGATCACCAGCATCACCATCGATCCCGTGCCGATGTTCGTCGAGCGCGCCCTCGGCCTGCTGGAGAAGTGCCCGAAGCTGGAGAAGGTCCTGACCATCGGGCCCGTGCCCGAGGAGCTCAGCCACGTCGGCCACGACCTCAACGCCGCGGCGGCGTCGTTCGACCCGCAGCCGTTGGAGGCCGTCACGCTCGACCCGGAGCACATCGTCTCGATCACCTACACCGGCGGCACGACCGGCAAGCCCAAGGGCGTCATCGGCCTGTCGCGGCAGATGAACACGATGACCCAGATCCAGATGTCGGAGTGGGAGTGGCCGGAGTCACCGCGCTTCCTCATGTGCACGCCGCTGTCGCACGCGGGCGCGGCGTTCTTCGTCCCGACCGTGCTCAAGGGCGGCTGCCTCTACGTGCTGGCCAGGTTCGACCCGGCCGAGGTGCTCCGCACGATCGAGGAGCAGCGGATCCAGGCGACGATGCTGGTCCCGTCCATGCTCTATGCGCTGCTGGACCATCCCGACTCGCGCACCCGCGACCTGTCCTCGCTGGAGACCGTCTACTACGGCGCCTCCGCGATCAACCCGGTGCGGCTGAAGGAGGCGATCGACCGCTTCGGCCCGATCTTCGCCCAGTACTACGGGCAGTCCGAGGCGCCGATGGCCATCACCTACCTGTCCAAGCAGGACCACGTCAGCGGCGACGACCGCCGCCTCGCGTCCTGCGGCCGCCCGTCGGCGTTCATCCGCACCGCGCTCCTCGACGAGCACGGCAAGCCGGTGCCGGTGGGGGAGCCGGGCGAGATCTGCGTGGCCGGGCCCTTGCTGGCCGGCGGCTACTGGAACCTGCCCGACGAGACCGCCGAGACCTTCCGTGACGGCTGGATGCACACCGGCGACGTGGCGCGCGAGGACGAGGACGGCTTCTGGTACATCGTCGACCGGACCAAGGACATGATCGTCACCGGCGGCTTCAACGTCTTCCCGCGCGAGGTCGAGGACGTGGTCGCCGAGCACCCGGCGGTGGCCCAGGTCGGCGTGATCGGCACGCCGCACGAGAAGTTCGGCGAGGCGGTGACCGCGATCGTCGTGCTCCGCCAGGACGCCCCGCGCGACGAGGACGCGGTCGCCACCATGACCGCGGAGATCCAGGAGATGGTCAAGGAGCGCAAGGGCTCGGTGCAGGCGCCCAAGCAGGTCATCGTCGCCGAGTCGCTCCCGCTGACCGGGCTGGGGAAGCCGGACAAGAAGGCTCTGCGGGCGCAGTTCTGGACCGGCGACCGGTCGGTCGGCTGACCGTCGCCGCGGCGGCCAGGGCGAGCGCCAGGCCGGCCGCCGTCGCGAGCGTGAAGGGCTCGCCGAACATCAGCGCACCCCACACGGCCGTCACCGGCGCGATGAGGAACATCAGTCCGTTGACCGCGGTCACCCCGATCCGTTCGACCAGGACCCAGTAGAGCCCGTAGCCACCCACGGTCGGCAGCACCACGAGCCAGGCCGTGGCGACCCAGAACGACGGCGTGGCCGGCGGGACGGCGGTGCCGGTGGCGACCGCGAGCCCGGTGAGGACCACCGCCGACGTCGCGCAGTGCACGGTCAGCGCGGTCAGGGGTGGCACGCGCTCGGGGGCGCGCCGCTCGAGGATCGTGGAGGCGACGAGTCCGAGCATGCCGAGGAACGGCAGCGCATACGCCGCGGCGGGCGCGCTCGTGGCCGGGGCGCTCGCGTCGGCCCAGGTCACCGCCGCCACCCCGACCAGCCCCAGGGCCAGCCCGACCCACTGGCGTCCGGTCACCGCCAGCCCGAGCAGCGGACCGACGAGGGCGGCCGCGACCAGCGGCTGGACGCCGTCGATCAGGGCGGTCGTGCCGGTGCTGACGCCGAGCCCGATGGCGCCGTAGACCGTGAGCAGGTAGGTCGCCTGGGACAGCAGGCCGACGACCACGTGCCGCCCGGTCGATCGCGCCGTGAGCCACGGACCCCCGCGGACGGCCAGCACCGTCACCAGCACGGCCGCGGCCGGCAGGAACCGCCACATGAGCACCGTCGGCACCGGCGCGTCGCCGGTCCCGAGCTTGGCGCCGACGAACCCCGAGGACCAGGAGAGGACGAACGCCGCGCCGAGGAAGAATAGACCGATCGGTTTACCCATGGGTTGACTATACTGAACGGTATAGTGAGGGGATGGTCGAGCAGATCGAGTGGACCCCGAAGGCGCACGCGGTGCTGGACGCCGCAGCCGCCCTGTTCTACGCCCGCGGCATCCACGCGGTCGGCGTGGACGCGATCGCGGCGGCCGCGGGCGTCACGAAGAAGACGCTCTACGACCGCTTCGGCTCCAAGGACCGATTGGTCGCCGAGTACCTCGCTGCCCGTGACCGGGCCTGGCGCGAGCACCTCGAGGCCCTCGCGTCGCTCCCCGCGTCCGGCGACGACCCCCGGGCGCGCCTGCGTGCGGTCTTCGACGCCGCGGAGGAGTGGGCCGCCGAGCGGGGCGGACACGGCTGCGCGATGGTGAACGCGCACGCCGAGATCGACGATCCCGCCCACCCGGCGTACGCCGTGATCGTCGGCCAGAAGGCCTGGATGCTCGACCTCTTCGTGGGCCTGGCGCGCGCCGCCGGCGCCGCGGACCCGGCAGCCACCGGTGAGCAGCTGCTGCTGCTCCACGAAGGGGCCGTCGTCCTGGCCGGGATGCGGGCCGCCCGAGCGCCGTTCGCCAACGCCCGTGCGGCGGCCGATGCGCTGTTCGGCCGCGCGTTCTCTTGATAAACGATAGGTTTGCATTGATGATCGATGCATGACCTTGGCCTCCCGTGCGGTCCCGTTGCTCAAGGCGCTCCTCGTGGGCGCGTTCCTGCTCACGGTCGTCCTCCAGACGCTCTCGATGCCCGGTCAGTTCCGGCACCTGGCGCAGGAGAACCCCGACCTGGCCCACCTGCGCTGGCCGCTGACCGCGTGGGCGGTCGTGGAGCTGCTCTGCGTCCAGGTGGTGATCGTGTGCACCTGGCGCCTCCTGGGCATGGTGCGCGAGCAGCGCATCTTCACCGTGGGCGCGTTCGCCTGGGTGGACGCGATCCTCGCCGCGATGGGCGTCGCCTGGGTGCTGCTGGCTGGGCTGAGCCTCTACGCGGTCGCGCAAGCCGACGACCCCGGTGACGCGATCGCGCTGTTCGCGGTCGTGCTCGCCGCGGCGGTGGTCGTGCTCCTCATGGCGGTGATGCGCGAGCTGCTGCGCCAGGCCACGGTCCTGCGCAGCGACCTCGACGGGGTGATCTGATGGCGATCGTCGTGCGCATCGACGTCCAGCTCGCGCGGCGCAAGATGAGCGTGGGGGAGTTCGCCGAGAGGGTGGGTCTGACGCCGGCCAACGTGGCCGTGCTCAAGAACGGTCGGGCGCGGGCGATCCGCTTCAGCACGCTCGAGGCCATCTGCCGCGTGCTGGAGTGCCAGCCGGGCGACGTCTTGGAGTACGTCCCCGACCAGACCTGATTTTCGAAAGTGGAAAACGTTATCGACAACGATTGACACATGGTGTGACCAGTGACACGTTCCTCCTGTGACGAGCGCCTCATCGGGCGGTGAGGCGGGACGGAGGAGCAATCCATGAGGTCGAAGACACGCAACGCGGCGCTCGCCGCGCTCTGCGCCGGCGTCTTGCTGGTCGGTGCCGCCTGTGGCGGTGACGACGACGATTCGTCGGAGAACGAGAGCGGGGCCACCACCATCACGTGGTGGCACAACTCCAACAACGAACCCGGCCGGGGCTACTACGAGCAGGTCGCGAAGGACTTCGAGGCCGACCACCCGGGGGTGGACGTCAAGATCAGCGCGATGGCGCACGAGGACATGGTCGACAAGCTCTCGGCCGCGTTCCAGAGCGGTGACGTGCCGGACATCTACATGGAGCGTGGCGGCGGCGAGCTCGCCGACCACGTCGAGGCCGGCCTGGTGCGCGACATCTCCGACGACGTGTCGGAGGAGGTCGAGAAGATCGGCGAGGCGATGCCGAACTGGCAGATCGACGGGCAGACCTACGCCCTGCCGTTCAGCTTCGGCATCGTCGGGTTCTGGTACAACACCGAGCTGTTCGAGCAGGCCGGGATCACCGACGAGCCGACCACGCTCGGCGAGTGGGAGGACGCCGTCGCCAAGCTCAAGGACGCCGGCATCGAGCCGGTCTCGGTCGGCGCGGGCGACGGCTGGCCGTCGGGCCACTACTGGTACTACGCCGCGCTGCGGCAGTGCTCCCAGGACGTCCTCGACAACGCCCTGGCCGAGAAGGACTTCTCCGACCCGTGCTTCGTCGCGGCCGGCGAGACGGTCGAGGACATCCTCGGGGTCGAGCCGTTCAACCAGGGCTTCCTGGCCACCAAGGCCCAGGAGGGCGCCACCTCGGCGTCCGGACTGCTCGCGACCGGCAAGGTCGCGATGGAGATGCAGGGCCACTGGGAGCCGGGCGTCATGCAGGGCCTCACCGACGACGGCAAGGGCCTGGGCGACAAGACCGGCTGGTTCCCGTTCCCCGAGGTCGAGGGCGGCGCGGGCGACCCGGCGGCCGCGCTCGGCGGTGGTGACGCCTGGGCCGTCGCGGAGGACGCGCCGGACGAGGCGGTCGAGTTCGTGAAGTACCTGCTCTCCGACGACGTGCAGATCGGGTTCGCGGAGAACTCCATGGGCCTGCCCACGAACCCCGCCGCGGTCGACTCGGTCGCCGACAAGGCACTGGCCGGCCTGATCGAGGTCCGGGACCAGGCGCCGTACATCCAGGTCTACTTCGACACCACCCTCGGGGAGTCGGTCGGCGGGGCCATGAACGAGGCGATCGGGCTGCTCTTCGCCGGTCAGGGCTCGCCACAGGACGTCGTCGACGCGACGCAGCAGGCAGCCGACCAGGAGGGATGAGCTGACCGTGGCACGTGAGGGAGTCGTCGTGGACTCGGGTCCCGTGACGCCC
>JAEZKN010000025.1 GCA_023415395.1 Actinomycetes bacterium | reverse complement strand
CTCCAGCACCAGCAAGGCCACCGGCGTCACGGCGCCTGGGGCTGCCGGATCGTCGACCGGCCGGTCGCTGCGGCCCAGCAACAGGACCCGGCGTCCGCCGGAGCCGATCTCCTCGGCCCGTCGGGCGGTCTCGCTGTCACCGGCCAGCACGTCCGGCGCGCCGACCACCCAGTCGCCCTCGCCGGCGAAGGACACCCCGGACCACTTCTTGGCGGAGGTGAAGGGTGCCTGGGCGGTCACCTCCCAGGCAGGTCCGGACAGCGGCATCTCCTGGGCGAGCGCCTGGATCGAGGCGTTGGGGCGTTGGTCGGCGGCAGCCACCTGGGCGACCACCGCGCGCAGCCGGTCGGCCGCGGTGTCGTCGACCGACTCGAGTTCGCCGAACCGCATCCCGTTCTCGGTGAGCGTGCCGGTCTTGTCTGCGCAGACCACGTCCACCCGGGCGAGGCCCTCGATGGCGGGCAGTTCCTGGACCAGCACGTTCTGCCGGGCGAGCCGGACCACACCGACCGCGAAGGCCAGCGAGGTCAGCAGGACGAGGCCCTCGGGCACCATCGGCACCAGCGCGCCGGCGGTGGCCAGGACCTTCTCCTGCCACACCCCCGGCTGGTTCCACTGGACCCAGATCGTCGCCAGGCCGACCGGGATCAGCAGCCAGGTGATGAGCCGGAGGATCTTGTTGATGCCCTGCTGGAGCTCGGACTTCACCAGCGAGAACTTGCTGGCCTCGGCGGTCAGCCTGGCGGCGTACGCATCGGCGCCGACCTTGGTGGCGCGGAAGGCACCCACGCCGGCGACCACGAAGCTGCCGGACATCACCTGGTCGCCGGGGTTCTTGTCCACCGGGTCGGACTCGCCGGTCAGCAGCGACTCGTCGATCTCCAGGTAGGAGGCCTCGATCACCTCGCCGTCGACCACCACCTGGTCGCCGGGTCCGATCTCGATGATGTCGCCGAGCACGATCTGCTCGCGCAGCAGTTCCGTGCTGACGCCGTCGCGGCGGACCCGGGGCTTGCCCTCGCCGACGACGGCGAGGTTGTCCAGGGTCTTCTTCGCCCGAAGTTCCTGCACCAGCCCGATCGCCGAGTTCACGATGATCAGGAAGCCGAACAGGGCGTTCTGGATGGAGCCGGTGGTCATCACCATGATGAACAGCACCATCAGCAGGAAGTTGATCCGGGTGAACACGTTCGCCCGGACGATGTCCCAGGTGCTGCGCCCGGACCGGGGCGGCAGGGTGTTGACCTGGCCCGCCTTGATCCGCTGTTCAACCTCGGCTGTCGTGAGGCCGGTGGTCGCCACCGCGCTGTCGCTCGTCACCCGGGAAGTTTGCCAGACGCAGGTGCAGGGAGCCCCACCGACCCCGGGCGGTCGGCGAGTCGGTTCACCGGACGCGCCGCTGCTCGCGGCGCAGCAGGCGCCGGAGCCGGCCCTCGTCGTAACGGTTGGGGTGGCGCACCTTGAACGTCCCCATCCCCAGCGAACCGGAGAAGACCAGCAGCGGCTGGCCGGGCAGCGGCTCTTCGCTGACGGTGGACTTGCGGGTGCCCAGGCCCGGGGTCACCCGGTCCAGCTGGGCGCCCCAGCCCTCCGGGACGACGATGATGATCGTGCCGGCGCCGCCGGAGACCTGGATCCAGACGACCTGCGAGGTGAGCTGGGCCCGGCGGAAGTCGAGCCGGATGCTGCCGAAGTCGCCGTGCAGCGAGAGGTACGGAGGCACGGTCCACAACCCCTCCTTGCGGATGGTGCTGCCGCCGGCGCTGAGTTGCAGCGGGTCCTGCGGGGAGTAGCCGGGACGGGGCGGGATGGCCGGCATTCCCGCCGGCGAGGCGGGGACCGCGGGGACTGCCGGGTAGCCGGGCACGGCCGGCGCCGTGGGGAGCCCGACCGGCTCGGGCACGACCGGCAACTCGGGGCCGGGCAGGGCCCCGGGCTGCTGTGGCGGGTAGACCTGCCAGCGGGAGTCCTCGGGCGAGGTTGACATGGGCTCAGCCTAGGCAATCCCGGGCCAGCACGCTTGCGCCGCCACCGACGGAGATGATGCCGGCCCCCGCCCGGGTGGATCCTCACCGCAGGCAGGGGCCGGCACAGAACCTGCCACAAGGTCGGTGGCAGGGGCATTCGGGTCCCGGACGGTCCGGGACGGGGGTCAGCGCGCGGCGGTGCCCTCGACGTAGTCGTCGTCGTGCGACTTGACCCAGGCCATCAGGCCACGCAGCTTGCGCCCGGTCTCCTCGATCGGGTGCTGCTCGGCCGCGGCCCGGAAGGCCTTGAACTCCGGCGCGCCGGCGTCCTGGTCGTCGATGAAGCGCTTGGCGAAGGCGCCGGACTGGATGTCGGCCAGCACGTCCTTCATCCGCGCCTTCACCGAGGCGTCGATCACCCGCGGGCCGGAGACGTAGTCACCGAACTCGGCGGTGTCGGAGACCGACCAACGCTGCTTGGCGATGCCGCCCTCGTACATCAGGTCGACGATCAGCTTCAGCTCGTGCAGGCACTCGAAGTAGGCGACCTCGGGCTGGTAGCCGGCCTCGGTGAGGACCTCGAAGCCGTACATGACCAGCTGCGAGGCGCCACCGCACAGCACGGCCTGCTCGCCGAACAGGTCGGTCTCGGTCTCCTCGGTGAAGGTCGTCTTGATGCCGCCGGCGCGCAGGCCGCCGATGGCCTTCGCGTAGGACAGCGCGAGCGGCCAGGCGTTGCCCGACTCGTCCTTCTCGACGGCGACGAGCACGGGGACGCCGCGGCCGTCGACGTACTCGCGGCGGACCAGGTGGCCCGGGCCCTTCGGGGCGACCATGAAGACGTCGACGCCCTCGGGCGGGGTGATGAAGCCGAAGCGGATGTTGAAGCCGTGGCCGAAGACCAGGGTGTCGCCGGCGGCGAGCTGCGGCTCGATCTCCTCGGCGTAGAGCTTCCGCTGGTGCTGGTCGGGAGCGAGGATGACGATGACGTCGGCCTCCTCCGCCGCCTCGGCCGGCGTGAGGACGCGCAGGCCCTCGGCCTCGGCCTTGGCGCGGCTCTTCGAGCCCTCCTGCAGGCCGATGCGGACGTCGACACCCGAGTCGCGCAGCGACAGCGCGTGGGCGTGGCCCTGGCTGCCGTAACCGATGACGGCCACGTTCTTGCCCTGGATCAGGGACAGGTCGGCGTCGTCGTCGTAGAACATCTCAGCCACGGGGGCTTCTCCTTCGTGTTGGTGTTTCGTCAGCCCGCTGCGGGCGGGGCGGGAATGCTGACCGGGCGCAGGTTGCGCTCGGAGATGGAGCGGGAGCCGCGACCGATCGCGACCATGCCGGACTGCACCAGCTCGCGGATGCCGAACGGCTCGAGCACGCGGAGCAGGTCGGCGAGCTTGTCGGCGTTGCCGACGGCCTGGATGGTGACGGCGTCGGGGGCGACGTCGACCACCTTGGCCCGGAAGAGCTGGACGGCGTCGAGGACCTGGCCGCGGGTCTCGCTGTCGGCCTTGACCTTCACCAGCAGCAGCTCGCGGTTGACCGAGGCCGAGCCGTCGAGCTCGACGATCTTGATGACCTCGACCAGCTTGTTCAGCTGCTTGGTGACCTGCTCGAGCGGGGACTGCTCGACGTCGACCACGATGGTCATCCGGGAGACCTCGGGGTGCTCGGTCGGGCCCACGGCGAGCGAGTCGATGTTGAAGCCCCGGCGGCTGAACAGGCCGGCGATGCGGGCGAGCACGCCGGGCTTGTTCTCGACCAGGACCGAGAGCGTGTGCTGGGGGTTGGTGGACGTGGTCACGGGCGGAGCTCCAGGTCTGCGTCGTCGTCGAACTTCGGCGCCAGGTCGCGGGCGTACTTGATGTCGTCGTTGCTGGTGCCGGCGGCGACCATCGGCCACACCATCGCGTCGCGGTGCACGCGGAAGACGACGACGACCGGGACGTCGTCGATCTCCATCGCCTTGGCGATGGTGGCGTCGACGTCCTCGGGGCTCTCGCAGGCCAGGCCCACGCAGCCGTAGGCGTCGGCGAGCTTCACGAAGTCCGGGATCCGCTTGGAGTGCAGGTCGGTGTTGGAGTAGCGCTCGTTGTAGAACAGCGACTGCCACTGCCGGACCATGCCGAGCGACTCGTTGTTGATGACCGCGACCTTGATCGGGATGTCGTTGATCGCGCAGGTGGCCAGCTCCTGGTTGGTCATCTGGAAGCAGCCGTCGCCGTCGATCGCCCACACCGTGGTGTCGGGACGGCCGACCTTGGCGCCCATGGCCGCGGGGACGGCGTACCCCATGGTGCCGAGGCCGCCGGAGTTGATCCAGGAGTTCGGCTGCTCGTAGCCCACGAACTGCGCGGCCCACATCTGGTGCTGGCCCACGCCCGAGGCGTAGACGGCGTCCGGACCGGCGATCGCGCCGAGCCGCTCGATGACGTACTGCGGGGCGAGCTCGCCGTCGGGGACGTCGTAGCCGAGCGGGTACTTCCTCTTCACGCCTGCCAGGAACTCGACCCAGCCCTCGAAGTCGCCGGTGTGGCCGGCGTCCGCCTCGGCCTTGAGGGCCACGACCAGGTCGCTGATCACCTCGCGGCAGTCCCCCACGATCGGGACGTCGACCGCGCGGTTCTTGCCGATCTCCGCGGGGTCGATGTCGGCGTGGATGACCTTGGCGTGCGGCGCGAAGGAGTCGAGGTTGCCGGTGACGCGGTCGTCGAAGCGGGCGCCCAGGCTGATGATCAGGTCGCTACGCTGCAGCCCGGCGACCGCGGCGACCGTGCCGTGCATGCCCGGCATGCCGAGGTGCTGCGGGTGGCTGTCGGGGAACGCCCCGCGGGCCATCAGCGTGGTCACGACGGGCATGCCGGTGAGCTCGGCGAGCACCTTGAGCTCGCGGTGCGCGCCGGCCCGGATGCAGCCGCCGCCGACGTAGAGCACCGGGCGGCGCGACTCGAGGATGAGCTTCGCGGCCTCGCGGATCTGTTTGGCGTGCGGGCGGGTCACCGGCCGGTAGCCGGGCAGGTTGAGCTCGGTGGGCCAGGCGAAGGTCGTGGTGGCCTGGAGTGCGGACTTGGCGACGTCGACCAGCACCGGGCCGGGCCGACCGGTCGAGGCGATGTAGAACGCCTCGGCGACGGTCCGCGGGATCTCGGCCGGGTCGGTGACGAGGAAGTTGTGCTTGGTGATCGGCATCGTGATGCCGCGGATGTCCGCCTCCTGGAAGGCGTCGGTGCCGATCATCGACGTGCCGACCTGGCCGGTCACGGCGACCATCGGCACGGAGTCCATGTGGGCGTCGGCGAGCGGCGTCACCAGGTTGGTCGCGCCCGGCCCGCTGGTGGCCATGCAGACACCGACCCGACCGGTGGCGGCGGCGTACCCCTGCGCGGCGTGGCCCGCGCCCTGCTCGTGCCGCACGAGGATGTGCCGGATCGAGGAGTCCATGAGGGGGTCGTACGCCGGGAGGATGGCCCCGCCCGGGATGCCGAAGATGTCGGTCGTCCCGGCGGCCTCCAGCGACCTGATCAGGCTCTGGGCGCCTGTCACCTGCTCGCTCATCGTCTCTTCCTGTTCGTCCCGTGCCTGGATGTCGGGCCTTGCCCAACAAAAAACCCCTCGGCCCGGTGGTGGGCGGCGAGGGGTGACGTGCGCGCTGAGTCGGTGGTGCCGTCAGCTCACACGTCGCGTGCGTACAAGAATGTCCTTGCGCATGACGTCACCGTAGCCGCCCGGGCCTCCCGCCCGCATCCGAGTGTGTCACGCGTCCCATCATTCGGGACAGCGGTCTCACTCCGTGTCGTGCGCGTCACCCGGCTCGCGGCCGTCGGCGGTGCAGACGCAGACCTTGTTGCCGTGGGCGTCGGCGAGCACCCAGAACGCCGGCGCGAACTCCTCGGTCACCAGCGTCCCCCCGGCGGCGACCGCCGCGGCGACCCGCTCCTCGGCGACCTCACGTGGCACCACGATGTCGAGGTGGAAGCGCTGCTGCACCTCCCCCGTGGCCCCGGGCGCCTCCTGGAACCACAGGGTGTTGTTGCGGCCGCCCGGGTCGACGACCTCCGGCCAGTCCTCGTGGTCGGCGTAGCCGAGGACGGTGCGCCAGAACGGCTGCACCGCCGCCGCGTCCGGGACGTCCAGGGCCAGCTCGAGCGTCGAGACGTCGCGGGGCGCGGAGGCGATGCCGAGCCCGGCGGCGATCTCGGAGATCCGCCGCGCCAGCGCCACGTCGCGCGAGGTGACCCCGTGCACGTCGTGGCTGTGCAGGTCGACGTCAACCCGGGGATAGGTCAGCACGACGTCGGGGTGGTGGTCGGCCTCCTCGGCGGCCTCGGTGATCCGGGCGACCAGCTCGAGGCCCCGGACGAAGCTGCCGGTCTCGAACCGGGCGTGCAGCTTCATCAGGAAGAACCTCCAGTCGGCCAGCTCCTCGGCCTGCACCTGGGGGAAGCGCAGCACCTGGCGGGGGTCGGGGTCACTCATGGCAGCACCACCTGTCCGATCGGTCCGGGGTTGAAGGCGACCTCCCAGCGGTAGCCGTCGGGGTCGCCGAAGTAGCCGCTGTAGCCGCCCCACTCCCGCTGCTCACCGGGCTGCACCGGGACGGCACCGGCGGCCCGGGCGGTGGCCAGCACCGCGTCGACGTCCGCCGGCGTGGCCACGTTGTGGGCCAGCGTGATCGGCGCGACGCCGGGCCCGCGACGGACGGCCCCGACCTCGGCCTCGAAGTGCTCCTCGACCCACAGCGAGAGGACCACGTGCTCCCCCACCCGGATCATCAGCACGTCGTCCTCGACGTGGAGCGCGGCCTCCCACCCGAGGCCGTCGACGTAGAACGCCCGGCTGGCCTCGAGGTCGCGCACCGCGAGGGTCACGAAGCTGATCCGCTGGTCCATCAGGCCACTGTGGCACGGACCGCCGACAGCGACCTGCGCTGGACGCCGTGCTCGTCGAAGTTGGCCGGGTCGAGCCACGCCTCGTGGGCGGCGCGGACCGCCGGCCACTCCTCGGCGGTGACCGAGAACCAGTCCGTGTCGCGGTTGCGGCCCTTCGTCACCATGTGGTGGCGGAAGCGGCCCTCGTAGGTGAAGCCCAGCCGCTCGGCGGCGCGCCGCGACGGCTCGTTCAGCGCGTCGCACTTCCACTCGAAACGCCGGTAGCCGAGGGTGTCGAACGCGTGGACCATCGTCAGGTGGACGGCCTCGGTCGCGGCCCGGGTGCGCTGGAGCGCCCGGGAGTAGAGGACACCGGCGATCTCGACATGGCCGTGGGCGGGCTCGATCCGCATGAACGAGACGATGCCCTGCGGCGTCGACCCCACCGGGACGAGCACGAAGGTCTCCATGCCGTCCGCGTCCAGGTGCTGCTGGATGAACCCCTCGGTCTCCGGTACGCCGGCCGGCGGCTCGGTCGGGCGGTAGGTCCACAGCGGCCGGTCGTCGGGCCCGCAGAGCGCGGCGTGCAGGTCGGCGGCGTGCGCGACCGCGAGCGGCTCCAGCACGACGTACCGCCCCGCGAGCCGGACCGGGACCGGCCAGGGCCGCGGGCTCCAGTCCGCGACGACCTCGCCGACCGGCTGGCCGAAGTCACTGGTCTCGCGCACGGGGCGACCCTAGTGTCGGGACATGACCGAGCGCACGGGGATCGATCCGTCCGTCGAGCCGAGCGGCGCCGGCTGCGTCGAGTGCGACCAGGAGGGCGGCTGGTGGGTGCACCTGCGCCGCTGTGCGCAGTGCGGCCACGTCGGCTGCTGCGACACCTCGCCGCGGCAGCACGCGACGGCGCACTGGCGAGAGACCGGGCACCCGGTGATCACGAGCTTCGAGCCGGGCGAGGACTGGTTCTGGGACTACACCGAGGAGCAGGGCTTCCTCGGGCCACGCCTCCCGGACCCGCAGTCGCGTCCCGAGGACCAGCCGGTCCCCGGCCCGGCCGGCCGGGTGCCCGACGACTGGCGGGCGCGCATCCACGGCTGACTGGTTTGTCCCTCCGGCCGACCGGGCACCTGAGGTGAGCATCATCCAACCGAACGGAGTGACACCCATGCTGTGGACCATCCTCATCGTGCTGGCCATCATCGCGCTCGTGCTGTTCATCCTCGGCCGCGTCCGCGGAGGCCGCGGCGTCTGAGCCACAGCCGACGTCTCGCGAGGCACCGTCCCCTGAGGGGGTGGTGCCTCGACGTCTGTCAGGCTCCGGGCCACTCCCGCCGCAGCAGGCCATAGACCCACGAGTCCGACACCACGCCCTCGACGACACAGTCCTCGCGCAGCGTCCCCTCGCGCCGGAAGCCGAGCTTCTCCAGCACCCGCGCGGAGGCCGGGTTGCGGGTGTCGCACTCGGCCTGGACCCGGTTGAGGTCCGTCGTCGCGAAGGCCCACGCGAGCACGGCGCGGGCGGCCTCGGTCGCGTGTCCCGCGCCCCAGGCCGGTTCGTCGAGGCAGTAGCCGAGCGCGGCGCTGCGGAAGTCCGGGTTCCAGCGCCCCAGCATCACCCAGCCCAGGAACGCACCGTCCGCGGCCCGCTCCAGCACGAGGCGTACGCCGGTGCCGTCCTCGGCCATCGCCCGCGACCGGGCGACGAACCCGTCGGCGCGGGCCCGGTCGGCCCACGGCGGCGCATCCCAGTAGCGCAGCACGTGAGCGCTGCTGTGCATCGCGAAGAGAGCGTCCGCGTCGCGGTCGGCGACCGGGCGGAGCACCAGCCGAGACGTCGTCAGGGTCGGCGTGCTCAGCGACACGGCTACGCCAGGGTCTGCGTGATCTGCCGGGTCTCGCCGTCGGCCACCACCCGCGCGAGCGCACCGTTGACCAGCGGGAGGTACGGCGCCACGTGCCCGCACTCGACGTCCAGCACGACCGGGATGCCGAGGTCGCCGAGCGCGTCGGCGACGGCGCCGACCTGGGTGAGGTCGGGCATGTCGGGGGCCCGCGTCCGCCCGATGAGCACGGCGTTCGCGTGCTCGAACCACCCGGCGTAGCGCAGCGCGTGCAACTGCCGGGCGACCGTGTAGGCGCCGTCCTCGCAGGCCTCGAGGTAGACGATCAGCCCCTCGTCCGCGTGCTTCCGGCCGAACGCGCGCACGTCGCCCCAGGGCGTGGCCGCGACCGGGCCGACCGTCTCGATGCAGCCGCCGATGAGCCGCCCGGTGACGTCGACGGGCGAGCCGTCGAGGACCCGCCAGGTGCCGGCGCTCTCCAGCGTCCAGCGGCAGACCCCGGGCTCGGCCTCGTAGTCGTCCCACCCTGTCCCGCGGTAGCGGCCCGGGCTGGTCTGGGTGATCGGCGCGGTCGCGGACGCGACGTCGGTCCAGTGCACGAGCCCCTCGGGCGCGGCGTAGGGGGTGTCCATCAGGTTGCTGCCGTGCAGCGTGGCCCAGCCGAGCTCGAGCGTCACCGGCACCATCAGCGTGGTCAGGTCGCTGAAGCCGACCAGCCAGGTGGGCTCCGCCCCGGTCAGCTCCGACCAGCCGATCCGGTCGAGCAGGTCGATGGCCAGCTCGCCGCCCCACGGCGGCACGACGGCACGGATCGCCGGGTCGGCGAGCATCGCGGTCAGCTCGGCGGCGCGCTGCTCCTTGGGCGCCGACACGACACCGTCCGTGCCGAGGCACTCGCCGAGCACGACGGCGTACCCGCGCTCCTCCAGCGACCGCACCGCGGCGTCGAGGCGCGGGCGGAAGGAGGGCCGGACCCCGCTCGAGGGCGCCGTGACGCCGATGGTGTCGCCGGGCCGCAGGGGACGAGGGAAACGCACCACGTCAGGGTGCCACCCGGTCCAGGGTGTCGCGAACCATTTCGAGCCCGCGCGCGACCTCCTCGAACGACGTCGACAGCGGCGACAGCCCGACCCGCAGGCCCCCGGGGTCGCGGTAGTCCGGGATGACGTCCTGCTCCCACAGCGCCGCGGTGACCTCGCGCATCCGCGGGTGGCTGAGCGTCACGTGCCCCCCGCGCCGAGCGGGGTCCCGGGGCGACGCGACCACGACGCCGCGGTCGGCGAGCAGGTCGTCGGCGAGCTCGATGGCGTACGCCGTGAGCGCGACCGACTTCTCCCGCACCGCCGCGATCCCCGCCTCGTCGAGGAGCGCGAGCATGTCCTGGACCGCGAGCATCCCGACGATCGGCGGGGTGCCGGACAGGAAGCGCCGGATGCCCTCGGCCGGGACGTAGGTCGGCCCCATCAGGAACGGGTCGACCGCCCCCATCCAGCCCTGGATCGGCTGGGTCAGCGTGTCGAGGTGCCGCCGGGCGACGTAGCAGAAGGCCGGCGCCCCGGGGCCACCGTTGAGGTACTTGTAGGTGCAGCCGACCGCGATGTCGACGCCCCAGTCGTCGAGCGCCAGCGGCACGGACCCGGCCGAGTGGCACAGGTCCCAGAGCACGAGGGCCCCGGCGTCGTGGGCGATCCGGGTCAGCTCGGGCAGGTCGGCGAGCCACGCGGAGCGGTAGGCGACGTGCGAGACCACGACCAGCGCGGTGTCCGGGCCGACGGCCTCGGCCAGCAGCTGCGCCGTCACGCCGGCGGCCGGGTCGACGTCGATCCAGCGCAGCGTCAGGCCGCACTCGCGGGCGACGCCGTCGGCGACGTAGCGGTCGGTCGGGAAGTTGTCGCGGTCGATGACGATCTCGGTCCGCCCGGGCCGGGCGGCGACGGCCGCGCGCATCATCTTGTAGAGCAGCACCGTGGTCGAGTCGCCGATCGCGGCCTGCCCGGGAGCCGCGCCGAGCACGACCCGGCCGAGCTCGTCGCCGATCGTGCGCGGCAGGTCGAACCACGACTCGTCCCAGCCACGGATCAGCCGCGCGCCCCACTCCTCCTCGACGAAGCGGGCCAGTCGCGGGCCGGTGGTCTTGAGCGGGCGGCCCAGCGAGTTGCCGTCGAAGTAGACCAGCGGCGACTCGGCGCCGACGAAGCGGTCGCGATAGGCCGCGAGCGGGTCGTTCACGGGCGGACCGCCGTCAGGTCGCGCACGCTCGCGTAGCGCTCCCGCACGGCGGGCGTGGGCTCGGC
>JAEZKN010000141.1 GCA_023415395.1 Actinomycetes bacterium | reverse complement strand
GCCGCGTCGTGCTGGCCGTCGAGCGCGGCCATCACCAGGCCCAGGGCCTCGTCGGAGCCGAAGCGCAGCGGCGGTGGGCGCACGCCGCGGCCGAGCCGGTAGCCGCCCTCGGGACCGCGCACCGACTCCACCGGGATCTCGGCCTCCCGCAGGATCTCGACGTAACGGCGGGCCGCGCGCGAGGTCACCCCGAGGCGGCGTCCGAGCCGCTCGGCGGTGAGCCCGGGCTCCTCCTGGAGGGCCTCGAGCGCCAGCAGGGCGCGGGCGGTGGGGCTGCTCGCCATTCGATCTCCTGATGAGGAAGTAGATCGTCCACAATGCACCCTACGGTCGTCCCATGACCACCTTCACCGACCGTCCGCACACCGCCCTGGCCGTCATCGACGTGCAGAATCGCGTCGTCAGCGGCGCTCACGACCGCGACGGGGTCGTCGCGCGCATCGCCGCCCTCGTCGACCGCGCCCGCGCGGCCGGGACGCCGGTCGTGTGGGTCCAGCACTCGAGCCCCGACGAGCTCCCGCGGGGCAGCGAGGCCTGGCAGCTCGTGCCGGAGCTCGCCGTCGCCGAGGGCGAGCCGCTGGTCCACAAGACCTACGGCGACTCCTTCGAGGCCACCGACCTCGAGGACGTCCTCGCCGGCCTCGGCGTCGGCCACCTGCTCGTCACCGGCGCCCAGACCGACGCGTGCGTCCGGTCGACGCTGCACGGCGCGTTCACCCGCGGCTACGACGCTACCCTGGTCTCCGACGCCCACACGACCGAGGACCTGACGGCCTACGGCGCACCCGCGCCGGAGCAGGTGATCGCCCACACCAACCTCTACTGGTCCTTCCAGACCGCCCCCGGGCGCGAGGCGCGCGTCGTGACCGCCGAGGAGGCGCTGCCGGTCACCAGCCCGGCGGCAGGGTCGTGAAGTCGGGCTGACGGCCCTCGGCGAAGGCGGCCAGGGCCTCGAGGTTGGCCGGGCCGCCCATGAGCTCGGCGAAGGCGGCGTTCTCCCGCTCGCGCGCCGCGCGGACGCCGGCGCGCAGCGGCTCGGTCATGGTGCGCTTGACCGCGACCAGCGACGAGATCGGCCGCGCGGCCAGCAGCTCGGCGTGCCGCCGCGCCTCGGGCAGCAGGGCGTCGGGCTCGCACACCCGCCAGACCAGGCCCATCTCGAGCGCCTCCTGCGCGGAGATCCACTCCGCCGACAGCAGCAGCCACGCGGCGTCCTGGCGGCCGACCAGGCGGGGGAGCAGGTACGACGACGCCGCCTCCGGTGCGACCCCGAGGCTGGTGAAGGGGCACTTGAGCCGGGCCGCGCTCGACATGAACGCCAGGTCGGCGAAGCCGAGGATCGTGGCGCCGATGCCGAGCCCGACGCCGTTGACCGCGCAGACCAGCGGCTTGGGGAAGTCGACGAGGGCGTCGACGAGCCCGAGGAAGCCGTGCTCGCCGGGCACGAAGTCCGGGTCGGTCGCCCGCGCGTGCATCTCGAGCAGGTCCGTGCCGGCGCTGAAGCCGCGCCCGTTGCCGGTCAGGAGCACGACGGCGACGCCCGGGTCGTCCGCGGCGGCCCGCAACGCCTCGGTCGTCGCGTCGTAGAGCGCCTCGTTGAACGCGTTCAGCGCCTCGGGGCGATCCAGCGTCAGCGTGCGGACCCGGTGGCGGTCCTCGATCTGCAGGGTCATGGGCGACAGACTAGAACGCGTTCCAGTGTCGGTGGCCCGGGATAGCCTGGACGGGATGGACGGACGGGTGCGGGAGTGGCGACCGGGCTGGCCGTGCCCCGTCGCCGCGGTGCTGCGCATCCACAAGCGCGGCGGCGGTGACCCGACCTACCGCCTCCTCGGCGACACCCACTGGCGCGGCATCCGCACGCCGGAGGGTCCCGCCACGCTCGCCGTACGCCCCCTCTCCGGGGAGGGACTCGTGCACGCCGAGGCCTGGGGACCCGGCGCGGACTGGGCGCTCGACGGGCTGCCGGCGCTGCTCGGCGCCGAGGACGACGTGACCGGCTTCGACGCGGGCCGGCACCCGCTGCTGGCCGAGGCGTGGCGACGCCACGGGCACTGGCGCATCGGCCGCACCGGCCTGGTCATGGAGGCGATGACGCCCGGGATCATCGAGCAGAAGGTGACCGGCCAGGAGGCCTTCGCCGGGTTCCGCATGCTCGTGCACCGCTACGGCGAGCGCGCGCCCGGCCCGGGCGCCGAGGTGCACCTGTGGGTGCAGCCCGACGCCGCGACCATCCGGCAGGTGCCCTCGTGGGAGTGGTTGCGGATGCACGTCGACCCGGCACGCTCCCGGGCGCTCGTCACGGCGGCCCGGGTCGCGGACTCCCTCGAGCGGACCGTCGGCCTGGCCGGCGAGGAGGTCGAGCGACGGCTGACGTCGCTGCCCGGCGTCGGCGTGTGGACCGCCGCGGAGGTGCGCCAGCGCGCCCACGGCGACGCCGACGCGGTGTCCTTCGGCGACTACCACGTCGCGAAGGACCTCGGCTGGGCCGTCGCCGGCCGCGACTTCACCGACGAGGAGATGGCGGAGTTCCTCGAGCCGTGGCGACCGCACCGCGGGCGGGTCCCGACGCTGCTCGCCCTCGCTGCCGGCCGGCGCCCCCGCCACGGCGCCCGGATGGCGCCGCGCACGCACCTGCCGGCGAAGGTCACGCGGCGTTAGGGCGGGCGCTACAGCAAGGGGCGCAGCGGGCCCAGGATCATCTCGGTGAACTTGCGGTGCAGGTCCCGTGCCTCCCACTCGCTGCGGGTCAGCTCGAGGGAGTTGGACTCGTCGAGGGCGTAGATCTCCTCGAGGTGGGCCGCGTAGGCGTCGTCGATGATCTCGACGTTGATCTCGTAGTTGCCCTGGAGGCTGAGCCGGTCGACGTTGGCGGTGCCGACCGTCGACCAGGTGCCGTCGATGGTGGCGGTCTTGGCGTGGACCATCGCGTCCTTGTAGCGGAAGATCCGCACGCCGGCGTCGAGCAGCTGGGAGAAGTAGCCGCGCGAGATCCAGTCGGCCACGATGTGGTTGGACTTCAGGGGGACGAGCAGCCGCACGTCGACCCCGCGCTGGGCAGCACCGGTCATCGCGTCGACGAAGTCCTGGTCGGGGCAGAAGTAGGCCTGGGTCATCCACACGTTGCGCGAGGAGCGGGTGATGGCCTCGATGTACATCGAGCGGATGGGGAACATCCACAGCCGCGGCACGTTGCGGTGGAAGCGGATCCGCGGCTCCCAGGCCGACGCCGCCTCCAGCAGCAGGGGGCGCTCCGACGTACCGATCCGGCGACGGCGGTTGAGGTTCCAGAAGTCCGCGAAGGCCCGCTTGAGGTCCCACACCCCCGGCCCGGTGATCCGGACGTGGGTGTCGCGCCACTCGGTGGCGTACGCCGTCCCGACGTTGTAGCCGCCGACGAAGCCGACCGCGTCGTCGACGACGAGGACCTTGCGGTGGTCGCGGCCGTAGCGGGAGAAGTCGAAGAAGCGCCAGCCGGCCGGGTAGACGGGGTAGCGCAGCACCTTCATCGTGGGCGGGAAGCGCTTGAAGCGCGGCGAGACCACGAGGTTGGCGAAGCCGTCGTAGATCACATAGACCTCGACGCCGCGGTCGGCCGCGGCCGTGAGGGCGGCCTTGAACTGCTCGCCGACCTCGTCGCCCTTCCAGATGTAGGTCTCGAAGAGGATCTGCCGCTCCGCCTTGCCGATCGCATCGAGCATGGCGTCGTAGAGGTCCTGGCCGTAGGTGTAGGTCGTCAGGGCGCCGTCGCCCACCGGCACCTCGTGCGGGGGCGAGACCGGGAACGGCTTGGCCTTCTTGCCGCGGCGGCGGTAGGAGTCGACCAGGGTCAGCCCGACCGCGAGCGCGAGCTGGACCCCGATGACGGTGAACAGCGTGCGTCGCAGCAGGCGCAGCAGCCGGTCGGCGACGGACAGGGGGCTGCTCACGGGGCCAATCTATCGGGGCCGCCCGCGGAGCCCGGGGGCACTGTCGGTGGCGCCGTCTAGGCTCGAAGCCATGCGACCAGTCACAGACCTCGAGCGCCGGGTGGCGCCGTTCAAGGTCGTCTCGGACTACCAGCCGTCGGGCGACCAGCCGGCGGCGATCGCGGAGATCTCGCGGCGCATCAAGGACGGCGTCGAGGACGTCGTCCTCCTGGGTGCGACGGGCACCGGCAAGACCGCGACCGTGGCCTGGGTGGCCGAGCAGCTCCAGCGACCGATGCTCGTGATGCAGCCCAACAAGACGCTCGCGGCCCAGTTCGCCAACGAGCTGCGCCAGCTCTTCCCCGACAACGCGGTCGAGTACTTCGTCTCCTACTACGACTACTACCAGCCCGAGGCCTACGTCCCGCAGACCGACACCTACATCGAGAAGGACTCCT
>JAEZKN010000511.1 GCA_023415395.1 Actinomycetes bacterium | reverse complement strand
ATTTCGGCCCCGGAACGTGCGGTTGGTGACCAAACCGCACCCCTCGGGCCGGGAGCTCAGCGCCGCGCGGTGACGTAGCAGGCGACGGCGGAGGCGGCGGCGACGTTGAGCGAGTCGATGCCCTCGGCCATCGGGATGATCGCGCGGCGGTCGGCGGACTGCTCCCAACGCGAGGAGAGGCCGTGCCCCTCGGAGCCGAGGACGAGGGCGACCCGGTCGAGGCCGGCGACGGCGTCCTCGATGGGGACGGCGTCGGGGGCGAGCGTCAGCGCCACGGTGGTGAAGCCGGCGGCCGACAACGACGGGAGCGCGTCGTACCAGTCCGGCAGCCGCGTCCAGGGCGTGGTGAAGACCGCGCCCATGCCCACCTTGATGGCGCGGCGGTAGAGCGGGTCGGCGCAGCGCGGCGCGAGGAGCACGGCGTCGAAGCCCATCGCCGCGCCGGAGCGGAAGACGGCGCCGACGTTGGTGTGGTCGACGAGGTCCTCGAGCACGAGGACGGACCGGGCGCCCGCGAGCACCGTCTCGACCGACGGCAGCGCGCGGCGCTCCAGCGAGGCGAGCGCCCCGCGGTGCACGTGGAAGCCGGTCACCTCCTCGGCGAGGTCCTCCGAGACGACGTAGCAGGGGGCGTCGGTCGACGCCAGCTCCGCGGACAGTCCCTCGAGCCACCGCGGCGCCATGAGGAAGGAGCGAGGAGCGAAGCCGGCCGCGACCGCGCGCCGCACGACCTTCTCCCCCTCGGCGAGGAAGAGGCCGTGCTCGGCCTCGAGGTGCTTGCGCAGCTCGACGTCGCGCAGGTCGCGGTAGTCGGCCAGGCGCGGGTCCGCGGGGTCGGTGATCTCGACCAGGGTGGCCATCAGGCCGGCTGCCCGAAGTACTCCGGGTGGGCCACGGCCACCACGCCGCCCACGACGATGATCGCGGGAGGGCGGACAGCCTCCGCCACCAGCCGCTCCTCGAGCGTGCCCAGGGTGGCGAGCACGGTGCGCTCCCCCGGCATGGTCCCGTCGCACACGACCGCCACGGGCGTCGCGTCGGCGCGCCCGCCCGCCATCAGCGCCCGGGCGATCGCCGGCGCGTTCTCGACCGCCATCATCAGCACCACGGTGCCGTGGAGGCGCCCGACCGCGTCCCAGTCGACCAGCGACTCGGGGTGCCCGGGCGGCAGGTGCCCGGAGACGACGGTGAACTCGTGCGCGACCCCGCGGTGCGTCACCGGGATCCCGACGACGCCCGGCACGGCGATCGGGCTGGACAGGCCGGGGACGACGGTCACCGGCACGCCCGCCTCGCGGCAGGCCAGGACCTCCTCGTAGCCCCGGCCGAAGACGAAGTTGTCGCCGCCCTTGAAGCGCACCACGCGCTTGCCGGCCAGCGCGCGCTCCACGATGACCCGGTTGATCTCCTCCTGCAGGGCCGAGCGGCCACGGGGCAGCTTGGCCACGTCGACCAGCTCCACGTCGGCCGGGAGCTCGCCGAGCAGCTCGCGTGGCGCGAGCCGGTCGGCGACGACGACGTCGGCCTCCATCAGCGCCTTCCGGCCGGCCACCGACATCAGCTCGGGATCCCCCGGCCCGCCCCCGACCAGCACCACACCCGGCGTACGGTCGCGCTGGTGGCGCGCCACGATCGTGCCCTCGCGCAGTCCCTCGAGGATCTCGTCACGCACGGTCGCCGAGCGCTGCGGCTCCCGCTGTCCCAGCACGGCCACGGTCACGCCGGCGTGCCGGCCCACGGCGGGTGTCCAGGCCGAGGCGCGGGTCGCGTCGTCGGCGCGCACGCAGAAGATCCGCTGCGCCTCGGCCGCCACCGAGACCGCCTCGTTGACGGCGGGGTCGTCCGTGGCGGCGATGACGTACCAGGTGTCGTCGAGGTCGGCCGGCTCGAAGCCGCGCGCGTGCCAGGTCGCCTCCCCGGCGCCGACCATGCCCTCGATCGCGGGGGTGACCTCGGGCGAGACGACGTGGACGTCCGCGCCGGCCGCGATCAGCTGCGGCACCCGGCGCTGCGCGACGTGCCCGCCGCCCACGACGACGACCCGGCGCCCGACCAGCAGCAGGCCGACGGGGTACGGCGTGAACGCATCCATGCCACCATCATCGCGGTCGCGGCTCCCGTGGCCGTGGCGCGGGTTCACCCTCCGGACTACGTTGAGCGGCATGACTCTCGACCGCCCCGTGAGCCCGAACCCCTACGACCTGCTGCCGGCCGTCCCGTCCTTCACCGTGACCAGCACGGACGTGACCGACGGCCAGCCGCTGAAGGACGACCAGGTCGCCGCCGCCGGCAACACCTCACCGCAGCTGTCGTGGGAGGGCGCGCCCGAGGGCACCAAGAGCTTCACGGTCACCTGCTTCGACCCGGACGCGCCGACGCCCAGCGGCTTCTGGCACTGGGTCCTCGTCGACCTGCCGTCGGACGTCACCTCGCTCGACGCCGGGGCCGGCGCCGAGGGGGCCGACCTGCCGGGCAACGCGTTCATGTGCCGCAACGACGGTGGCGGCAAGGCCTTCATGGGGGCCGCGCCCCCGGAGGGCGACCAGGTCCACCGCTACTTCTTCGTCGTGCACGCCGTGAAGGAGGATGCCCTCGGCGTCGACTCCGACGCCTCGCCCGCGGTGGTCTCGTTCAACCTCGCGTTCAAGACCGCCGGCCGGGCGATCCTGCACGGGACCTACCAGCACTAGGCGCGACCGAGGGCGGAGCCGCGCTCACGCTCCGCGCAGCAGGTCCTCGAACGGGGTCGGGTCGGCGAGCTCGTCCTCGAGCGTCCGTCGCTTCGCGCGCGGTACGCCGGTCAGCAGCGACGCCAGCTCGCCGGCCGCGCGCTCGATGCGGGCGTCGAGCCCGGCGTCGCCGAAGTCCTCGCTGGCCGCGAAGACCGCGGTCGGGACGACCACCGCGCGCAGGTAGGCGAACAGCGGACGCAGCGCGTGCTCGAGCACCAGCGAGTGCCGGGCGGTGCCGGCCGTCGCGCCGATGAGCACGGGCGTGCCGGCGAGCATCTCGGGCTCGAGGACGTCGAAGAACGTCTTGAACAGCCCGGAGTAGCTCGCGGAGAACACCGGCGTGACCACGATGAGCGCGTCCGCGCGACGGACGGTCTCGATGGCCTCGGCCAGCTCGCCGGTCGGGAACCCGGTGAGCAGGTGGTCGGCGAGGGGGTGCGCCAGCGGGCGCAGCTCGACCACGTCGACCTCGACCGGCTCGTGGAGGGCGGCCACGACGGCGTCGGAGAGGCGGTCGGCGAGCAGCCGGGTCGAGGACGGGACGCTGAGGCCCGCGCTGATGACAGCGATGCGGCTCATACAGACACTCCTGTGACGTCGTCGACCGCGTGCACGGTCGAGTCCTTCGCTCCGCCGGCCTTCGCGACGAGCGAGGCGTGGGTCGGGGCGTCGGGGATGTGGGCGGGACGGCCCTCGGCGAAGCCCTTGCGCATCTCGGGCAGGATCCCGCCGAGCAGGTCGAGCTGCTCGAGGACGGTCTTGAGCGGCAGCCCGGCGTGGTCGACCAGGAAGAGCTGGCGCTGGTAGTGGCCGGCGTACTCCCGGAAGGAGAGCGTGCGCTCCAGCACCTGCTGCGGCGAGCCGACGGTCAGCGGGGTGGCCTCGGTGAAGTCCTCCAGCGAGGGCCCGTGGCCGTAGACCGGGGCGTTGTCGAAGTAGGGCCGGAACTCGTTCCACGCGTCCTGGCTGTTCTTGCGCATGAAGAACTGCCCGCCCAGGCCGACGATCGCGGTGTCCGCGGGGCCGTGGCCGTAGTGCTCGAAGCGCCGGCGGTAGAGGTCGACCATCTGCTGGGTGTGGCCGGCCGGCCAGAAGATGTGGTTGTGGAAGAACCCGTCGCCGTAGTACGCCGCCTGCTCGGCGATCTCGGGGCTGCGGATCGACCCGTGCCACACGAACGGCGCGACGCCGTCGAGCGGCCGCGGGGTCGAGGTGTAACCCTGGAGCGGGGTGCGGAACCGGCCCTCCCAGCTCACGACGTCCTCGTCCCAGAGGCGACGCAGGAGCGCGTAGTTCTCGATCGCCAGCGGGATGCCCTGGCGGATGTCCTTGCCGAACCACGGGTAGACGGGGCCGGTGTTGCCACGGCCCATCATCAGGTCGACGCGGCCGTCGGTCAGGTGCTGGATCTTCGCGTAGTCCTCCGCGATCAGCACCGGGTCGGTGGTCGTGATCAGCATCGTCGCGGTCGAGAGGATGATGTTCTCGGTCTTCGCGCCGATGTAGGCGAGCGTCGCTGTGGGGTTCGAGGCGACGAACGGCGGGTTGTGGTGCTCACCGGTGGCGAACACGTCGAGCCCGATCTCCTCGGCCTTGGTCGCGATCGCGACGGTCGCCTTGATCCGCTCGTGCTCGGTCGGGGTCCGGCCCGTGGTCGGATCCGGGGTGACGTCGCCGACGGTGAAGATGCCGATCTGCATGTCCGCTCACTGTCCTCAGATGGTTGAATACCGAATCACCTAGCCGAACGATACGAGCCTTCGCCCTATTCCTGCGAGCATCGGCGCGTGAACAGAACGCACGGCGCTGCCTGGGTCCCGGCCCTCGTCCTCGTCCTCACCGTGGGCCAGCTCGCGGTGGCGGAGTGGGTGCCCGGCATCGACCGGTTCGCCGACAAGGCGTTCGGAGCGCGGATGGTGGCCTATCCCCTGCTGATGCTGCTCGCGCCCGCCGTGTGGTGGGTGGTCCGGCGCCGACGCGGGTCGTCGGAGGCGCCGCCGTACGCCGCCTTCACGCTGATCATGCTG
>JAEZKN010000447.1 GCA_023415395.1 Actinomycetes bacterium | reverse complement strand
CCCGTGGGCCGCCGAGGTGCGAGGCGCGGGCGGGCGCACCGTCGACGTCGACGACCGCGGTGCGGTGACCTGCCCGCCCGCGCAGTTCCGGCCCGGCCCCTCCGACCCGTGGCAGCCGGTCGCCGCCTGGGCCGGCCCGTGGCCGGTCGAGGAGCTGTGGTGGGAGTCCCCAGGAACGGCGAAGCCGCGCCGGGTCGCCCGCTTCCAGGTGGTCGGGGTCGACGGCAGCGCCTGGCTGCTGACCTGGGACTCCGGGACCTGGTTCACGGAAGCGGCGTACGACTAGTGGGCTGGAGCAATCCGGCGATCTCCTGGGGCGAGCTGGAGAAGCGGCTCTCGGGGCGGACGGTCACGCCCCAGGACCCCGAGGCGCCGATCTCGCAGCGCAAGCGCAAGCGCACCCAGGTCGACGTCGAGCGGCCGACCGGCCCGGTCGTGCCGTACGCCGAGCTGCACGCGCACTCGAACTTCAGCTTCCTCGACGGCGCCAGCGGTCCCGACCACCTCGTGCTCGAGGCGCTGCGGCTCGGGCTGCACGCCCTCGCCATCACCGACCACGACGGGTTCTACGGCGCGCCGCTGTTCGCCGAGACCGCCCAGCTCCACGCCGGGTCCGGCCAGGGACTGAAGACCGTCTACGGCGCGGAGCTCTCCCTCGGCCTCACCAAGCCGCAGAACGGCGTCCCCGACCCCGAGGGCAGCCACCTGCTGGTCCTCGCTCGCGGGGTCGAGGGCTACCACCGGCTGGCCGGGGCGATCACCGAGGCCCAGCTGCGGGGGGACGAGAAGGGCCGGCCGGTCTACGACCTCGACGAGCTCGCCGACCGGGGCCGCGGGCACTGGCTGGTCCTCACCGGATGCCGCAAGGGCATGGTGCGCCAGGCCCTCGAGCGCGGCTCGTCGTACGCCGCCGCGGAGCTCGACCGGCTGACGTCGCTCTTCGGTCACGAGCACGTCGCGGTCGAGCTCACCGACCACGGCTTCCCGGGCGACTCCGCGCGCAACGACCTGCTGGCCCGGCTCGCCGTCGACCACGGGCTGCCCTACGTCGCGACCAACAACGTCCACTACGCCCGGCCCGAGCACCACCGCGTCGCCGGCGCGATGGCCGCGGTCCGCGCCCGGCGCAGCCTGGCCGAGATGGACGGCTGGCTGCCGGCGTCCGGGATGGCCAGCCTGCGGTCGGGGGAGGAGATGGCGCGGCGGTTCACCCGCTACCCGGGCGCGGTGGAGCGCAGCGTCGAGATCGCCGACGCGGTCGCCTTCGACCTGCAGAGGGCGAGCCCGCGGCTGCCGAAGTTCGTCCCCGAGGGGTGGACGCCGTCGGGCTGGCTGCGCGAGCTCACCGAGCGCGGCTTCGCCGAGCGCTACGCCCACGAGCCGTACGCGCGCGAGGCCCGCGAGCGCGTCGAGCACGAGCTGCGGATCATCGCCGAGAAGGACTTCGACGGCTACTTCGTGATCGTCCACGACATCGTCGCCTTCGCCCGCTCGCAGGGGATCCTCTGCCAGGGCAGGGGATCGGCGGCCAGCTCGGCGGTCTGCTACGCGCTCGGCATCACCGCGATCGACCCGGTCTTCTACCGGCTGCCCTTCGAGCGGTTCATCTCCCAGCACCGCGAGGAGGAGCCCGACATCGACGTCGACTTCGACTCCGACCGGCGCGAGGAGGTGATCCAGTGGGTCTACCGCAAGTACGGCCGGCACAACGCCGCCCAGGTCGCCAACGTCGTCGGCTACCGGCCCAAGATGGCGGTCCGCGACGCCGCGAAGGCGCTCGGGCACTCGCCGGGCCAGCAGGACGCCTGGTCCAAGCAGATCACCTCCTGGACCGAGGTGGCGGTGCGCGAGGGCGGCGAGCACGACGTACCGGCCGCGGTCGTCGCCCTGGCCAACGACCTCCTCGGGGCCCCGCGCCACCTCGGCATCCACTCCGGCGGGATGGTGCTCACCGAGCGGCCCATCGGCGAGGTGGTGCCGATCGAGCGGGCCCGGATGGAGGACCGCACCGTGCTCCAGTGGGACAAGGACGCCTGCGAGTTCATGGGTCTGGTGAAGTTCGACCTGCTCGGCCTGGGGATGCTCAGCGCGCTCGACCACATGATGGCGATCGTGCGCGAGCACCTCGGGGAGTCGTGGACGCTCGCCTCGATGCCCAAGGAGGAGGCCGCGGTCTACGACATGCTCTGCCGCGCCGACTCCGTGGGCGTCTTCCAGGTCGAGAGCCGGGCCCAGATCGGCACGCTGCCCCGGCTCCAGCCGCGCGAGTTCTACGACCTCGCGATCGAGATCGCGCTGATCCGGCCCGGCCCGATCCAGGGCGGTGCGGTCCACCCCTACGTACGCCGCGCGACCGGCCGCGATCCCGTCGAGTTCGCGCACCCGCTGCTGATCCCGGTGCTCGAGCGCACCCGCGGCGTACCCCTCTTCCAGGAGCAGCTGATGGACATGGCGCGCGTCCTCGGCGACTGCAACCGCGACGAGGCCGACCTGCTGCGCCGGGCGATGGGCTCCAAGCGCGGCATCGAGCGGATCGAGTCGGTCAAGGACAAGCTGATGTCCGGGATGCTGGCCAAGGGCATCACCGGCGAGCAGGCGGACGCGATCTACCTGCAGATCCTCTCCTTCGCGAACTTCGGCTTCGCGGAGAGCCACGCGTTGTCCTTCGCCAAGCTCGTCTACGCGAGCTCGTGGTGCAAGCTGCACTACCCGGGTGCGTTCCTCGCCGCGCTGCTGCGTGCGCAGCCGATGGGCTTCTACTCGCCCCAGTCGCTGGTGCACGACGCGCGCCGCCACGGCGTCGAGGTGCTGCGGCCCGACCTGCGGTGCTCGCAGGCGACCGCCGACCTCGAGCTCTCCGCCGACGTCCGGGGCGAGCCCGGCCCCACCGGGCTCGACTCGTGCCTCGCCGACGGCGAGCGCACGGAGTGGGTGCCGGGCACGCCCGACCCGACCCCGGTGCACCGGCGCGACACGGCGTACGCCGTCCGGCTCGGCCTGGACTCCGTGCGTGGCATCAGCACCGAGGTGGCGCAGCGGATCGTCGCCGCGCGCGAGGAGCGGCCCTTCGCCGACCAGGCCGACCTGTCCCGGCGGGCCGGGCTCGACGCGCGGCAGCTGGAGGCGCTGGCGACCGCCGGCGCGTTCGACGGCACGGGACTGTCCCGCCGCCAGGCGCTCTGGAACGCCGGCTGGACCGAGTCCGACGAGCACCTCGAGGGCATCCGGGTGGCCGGGCCGGCGCCGACGCTGCCGGACATGGACGACGTCGAGATCACCATGGCCGACATGTGGGCCACCGGCATCACGCCGGCCGCTCACCCCTTCGAGCACCTGCGCGGGCAGCTCCGGGCGGCGGGCATCAGGTCGGTGGCCGACTGCTTCTCGGGCGAGCCGAACCGCCGCGTGCACGTCGCCGGGCTGGTCACCCACCGACAGCGGCCCGGCACCGCGGGCGGCGTCACGTTCCTCAACCTCGAGGACGAGACCGGCATGCTCAACGTGATCTGCACGGTGGGCGTCTGGCGCCGCCACCGCACCGTCGCCAACAGCGCCGCCGCGATGGTGGTCCGCGGCATCCTCGAGCGCGAGGACGGCGTCACCAACCTGGTCGCCGACCGGCTCTCGCCGATCGAGACCGTGCACCCCGAGGCCGGGCAGGCCCTGCGCGCCCGCCACCGCTCCCGCGACTTCCGCTGAGTCGGCGCGTCTTGCCCGGCCAGAGCTGCCGAGTCGGCGCAACTTGCCGGCTGCCTGGGGACGAGGCGAGCAAGACGCGCCGAGTCGGCACCCGCTGGGGCAAGACGCGCCGAGTCGGCGATCGGGGAGGTCACGCGCGAGAATGGGCCGGTGCCGTCCGCCCTGCCCCCCGGTGATCCCGTGCCCGAGGACGGGTCGCTGCCGGAGTCGGCGGTGGCCGGGGTGGGGACGCGACCGTTCGGCTTCTACGTGCACGTGCCGTTCTGCACGGTGCGGTGCGGCTACTGCGACTTCAACACCTACACCGCCGCCGAGCTCGGGCCCGGCGCCAGCCGGGCGTCGTACGCCGAGACCGCGATCGAGGAGGTCCGCCGCGCGCGCCGCGTGCTCGGTGACGCCGACGTCCCGGTCAGCACGGTCTTCCTCGGCGGCGGCACGCCGACGCTGCTCGCCCCCTCCGACCTCGGCAGCATCCTGCGGGCCATCGACGACGAGTTCGGGCTCGCGCCGGGCGCCGAGGTGACGACCGAGTCGAACCCCGACAGCGTCGACCTCGCGGCGCTGGAGTCGCTGCGGGCCCAGGGCTTCACCCGGATCAGCTTCGGCATGCAGTCCGCCGTGCCGCACGTGCTCGCGGTGCTCGACCGCACCCACGACCCGCGCCGGGTGCCGGCCGTCGTCGACTGGGCGCGCGCCGCCGGCTTCGAGCAGGTCAGCCTCGACCTCATCTACGGCACGCCGGGGGAGTCGGTCGCCGACTGGGAGACCACCGTCGAGGCCGCACTCGCCTGCGCACCGGACCACGTGTCGGCCTACTCCCTCATCGTCGAGGACGGCACCGCGCTGGCCCGGCGGGTCCGGCGTGGCGAGCTGCCGATGCCGGAGGAGGACGACCTGGCCGACAAGTACGTCCTCGTCGACGAGCGCCTCGGCCGGGCCGGCCTGGGGTGGTACGAGGTCTCGAACTGGGCGAAGGACGACGCCAGCCGGTGCCGCCACAACCTGCTCTACTGGACCGGCGGCGACTGGTGGGGCGTCGGCCCCGGAGCGCACAGCCACGTCAACGGCGTGCGCTGGTGGAACGTCAAGCACCCCGCGGCGTACGCCGACCGGCTCGCTGCCGGCCGGAGCCCGGCCCACGCCCGGGAGGTCCTCGACGCCGAGACCCGCCGCGTGGAGCGCGTGCTGCTCGAGCTGCGGCTGCGCGAGGGACTGCCGAGCGACGTCCTCGACGCCGCGGGGCTGGCCGCCGTGCCCGGGCTGGTCGAGCGCGGGCTGCTGGTCGAGAGCGACCAGCGCCTGGTGCCGACGCGGACCGGACGCCTGCTGGCCGACGCGATCGTGCGCGACCTCCTGCCCTGAGACCCCCGACGGCCCTAGGGTTGGACCATGACCACAGGTCCCGACGAACCCATCGACCCGAACCAGCAGCCCCAGAGCCAGCCCGAGAGCCAGCCCGCGCCGCCGCCCTACGGCGCCCCGGCGCCGCCCCCGCCCGCCGGTGGCGCGACGCCGCCGCCCTACGAG
>JAEZKN010000127.1 GCA_023415395.1 Actinomycetes bacterium | reverse complement strand
GGCCTGACGTGCGGGCCCGGACCTGCTCGACGACCTCGACGTACGGCGGGGGCGATGCCGGCCCGGGCGGTCCTGGCGATGCCCCCAGGGTCGCCAGGGTCGCCAGGGTCGCCAGGGCGAGCGCGCCCACGACGACGAGGAACCGGGATCTGCGCACGCCGCAGGCTAGCCCGTGCACGTGGACCGCGGTCAGCCCTCCGAGAGGCCGTTCTCCTCGCTGCGCCCGGCCTCGGCTCCCAGGCCCTCCTCGTCGGACTGCGCGTCGAGCTCGGCGTCGACCTCGGCGATCTCCTGCCGCTCGGCGGCGTCGTCGACGTCGGCCCGCTTGCCCTTCTGGTCCTTCATCTCCATGCCCCGGGGGTACCCGCTCGGCGCGGTTACCCTGCGTGGGTGGCGCCCGAGGAGGTCGCCCGGTACGCCGAGTCGTTGCCGGAGGTGAAGCGCAAGGGCACCGCGGCCCGCCCGGCGTGGTACGTCCGCGACCGTCTCGTCGTCCGTCTCGTCGACGCCGGAACGGCGCTCGTCCGGGTCCCGCTCGACCGGCGCGAGGCGCTGCTGGAGCGCTGGCCGGACAGCTTCGGCGTACCGCCCCGCCTGGAGGCGCACCACCAGGTCGAGGCCTACCTCGAGGTCGCGGACCCGGAGGCCGTGCGCACCGCCATCGACCTGGCCTGGCAGATGCAGCGCCGCTGACTCCCCGCGATCAGGAGCCCAGGTCGAGGTAGCCCCCGATGAGCCGCCGCAACCGCGGCAGCGTGTCCTCGCCCGGCCCCTCGCCGCGCGAGGCGTGCATGATGACCGCGTCGATCATCTCGGCCATGCTGGCCACGTCCGGCTCACCGAGGTCGGCGAGCGCCTCGCGGAGCGGGACCTGCAGCTCGGCGTGGAACTCCTGCATCGGCCCCCGCAGCACCTGCGGGTCGACCACCCGCGCCAGGGCCTGCGCCACCGCCTGCTCCACACTCGCGAAGAGCGCGACGTTCGCCTCGACGTAGGCCCAGACGCGCTCGCCCGGCGAGCCGGCGGCGGCCACGTGCTCACGCACCTGGCCGGCCCAGTCGGGGAAGACGTCGCCCACCACCGCGTGCAGCAGGGACTCCGAGGACGGGAAGTACTGGTAGACGCTGCTGCGCGCCAGTCCGGCCCGCCGGCCGACCTCGGCGACCGACGGGGCCTGCCCGGTCTCGGCGAGCAGCGTCCGGGCCGCGTCGAGGAGAGCGCGACGCTGGCGCGCGCGGTGCTCGGCGACCGTGGGGGCGTCGATGCGTGGCACGCCAGCTCCTCGTCAGCGGTCGGTCAGCGGTCGTTCTGCGGTCGTTCTGCGGTCGTTCTGCGGTCGGTCGGTGGTCGGTCAGGCCGGGCCCAGCCGCCCGTCGACCATTTCATACACGCGGTCGCAGTGGTGCAGCACGTCGTGGTCGTGGGTGACCATGAGCGTGGCGACGCCGTGCTCGTGCGCCTGCTGGGCCAGCAGACCGACGATCTCCTGGCTGCGCTGGCGGTCGAGCGCGGCGGTCGGCTCGTCGACCAGGAGCAGGCCGGGGCGGGTGACCAGCGCCCGCGCGACGCCGACACGCTGGCGCTCACCACCGGAGAGCTGGTGCGGACGCCGGTCGGCCTTGTGCTCCATCCCGACCTCGGCGAGCAGCTCGAGGGGGTCGCGCCCCTCCTTGCCCCGCGCGAAGGTCAGCGGCAGCCGGATCTGGTCACGGGCGGTCAGCGCCGGGACCAGGTTCCCGCTCTGGAACACGAACCCGATCCGGTCCCGGCGGGCCAGGTTGCGCTCGCGCGGCGACGCCGCGACGAGGTCCAGGTCCCCGAGCCGTACGTCGCCGCTCGTCGGAGTCGTCAGCGCGCCGGCGACGGCGAGCAGGCTCGACTTGCCCGAGCCGGAGGGGCCGACGACGGCGGCGAACTCTCCGTGCTCGAGCACCAGGTCGACGCTGTCGAGGGCGGTGACGGTCTCCTCGCCGTCCCCGTGGACCAGCGTCACGCCGGCCATCGTCAGTGCGGCGGTCATCGGTTGCCTCCCAGGGCGGTGAGGGGGTCGACGCGGGTGATGCGCACGACAGCGACGGCGGCACCCACCACACCCAGGGCCAGCAGCAGGACGCTCGCCCCGATGATCGGGCCCGCCTCGAGGGCGAAGGGCATCGCGGTGGCCGAGATCGCGGCGCCGACGCCGAGGCCGGCGGCCACACCCACCCCGATCGCCCCGGCGAGCAGGACCACGGACTGGAAGAGGCTCTCGCGCAGGAGGTAGCCGGTGCTGGCACCCAGCGCGCGGAGCACGGCGATCTCGCCGCGGCGCTGGATCGTCAGCACCGTGAAGAAGGCCCCGACGACGAGCGCGGAGATGAGGTAGAGGAAGACCTGGATCAGCTGGAGGGTCGAGGTCTCGGCGGTGTAGCCCGGCGAGGCGTCGAAGGAGCCCTCGAGCGTCATCGACGTGGTGCCGGCGGCCTCGTCCGCGGCAGCGAGGTCGACGTCGGCGCCGTCCTCGGCCTGCACCGCGATGGCAGTGGCCTCGCTCTGGACGCGCTCCGGGACCTCCTCGCCGTCCCCGAGTCCGGCCTTGGCCTGCTGCCAGCTCGGGAGCGTGACGTAGCCGATGCCGACGTGGCCGAAGGTGTGCTGGCCGTCGAGGAACCCGACGACGACCAGCTCCTGGCCGCTGGGGTCCAGCACGACGGTGTCGCCGATCTCGACGCCCTCGTCGGCGGCGGACTCGGACAGCACGACCTCGCCGTCGCCGGAGAGCGCCTCGCCCTCCGCGACATCGGGGTCGAGGAAGGAGCCGCGCTCGACCCCGAAGAGGGCGAGGTCGATCTCGACGTCGTCGGTCCGGCCGTTGACCAGCGTGTTGCCGAACGGCGCCGCGTCGGCGACGCCCGGCTGCTCCGCCCAGGTCCGGGCCTCGTCGGTGGCGACGATGCTGCGCGAGAACGCCGAGCTCTTCTCGACGTCCTTCTGGAACGCGAACGAGGTGACGGGGAGCTTCTGCAGGCCGGAGACGCCGTCGTTGACCAGGCCGACCGACAGGCCGCTGAGCAGCACCATCAGCACGCTGATCAGGGCGACCACGGCGCCCATCAGCACGAAGCGACCGCGGGCGAACGCGAGCTCTCGCAGGGCCAGGAACGAGGGCCTCATGGGGCCACCAGCTTTACCAACGCCATGTCGGCAAACATACCGACGTGGCGTCGGCAAACCAACCTCGAGCGGGGTGAATCCCCTCACCGGGGGCATCGAGGACGTGTCGTCGTCCGGACCTGATCCGATATGACGAAGCCCGGTGGGCCGACGGCCACCGGGCTCGAAGGAGAGGCGTGAATGACCTCGGGTGGAGCCGCCTGTCGGAATCGAACCGACGACCTAATCATTACGAGTGATTCGCTCTACCGACTGAGCTAAGGCGGCGTGCTGACCGACGTCGGAGCAGGCTCCGGCCGGACAACCCGGAGAAGCATACAGACGCCGGTCCGGTGCACGAAAACGGCACCAGGACCTGCCTCGGGGACCGAGGTCGGAGCGGATCAGGCGGCGAGGACGGTCCGGGCGCGGGCGCTCGCCTTGGCGCCGGTGAGCATGGCCTGCTCGGCGCCGCACCAGCAGGTGAAGGCGACGATGATGCCCTCGTCGGTGTTGGCCATCCCGGTGACCTGGCTGGGGAAGATCAGCTGGCGCTTGGCACACGCGGTGCAGTGGTGGTCGAACATGTCGGATCCTCCTTCGTCGGACAGGCGTACGGGTGCTCCCGCTATCCTCGCCGAGGAGTACTCATAGGGGTAGCCTTGCTTTCCTTGAGAAACCCAAGGAGAGACCTATGCTCTCGCTGCACCAGCTGACCTGCTTCCTCGCGGCCTACGAGCACGGCTCCCTCACGGCGGCCGCCGCCGAGCTGGGCTACGCGCAGCCGTCGGTCTCCGAGCAGATCCGGGCGCTGGAGAAGACCCTGGGCGTCACCCTCTTCCGGCGGGTGGGTCGTGGCGTCGTGCCGACCACGGTGGCCGACACCCTGCGTCCCCACGCCGAGCGGGTGCTCGCCGCGGTCGACGACGCCCGCGAGGCCGTGCAGAGCGTGAAGTCCTTCGAGACCGGCACCATCCGCTTCGGGATGTTCGGCATCGCGCGGTTGTACGCCGGCGCCGGGCTCATCGCCGACGTGCTCTCACGCTACCCGGGCGTGCGGGTCGAGCTGGTCGGCCAGAACTCCACCGAGGTGTTCGAGGACCTGCGCCGCGGTCGCCTCGAGGCCGCGATGCTGGCGGTCTCGACCGTGACGAGCGAGGGCATGGCGGTCACGCCGATCGCGCGGGAGGAGCTGGTCTACGTCAGCACCGACCCCGAGCGGGTCGCCACCCCGGTCACCGCGCACCGGCTCGCGCAGGCGTCGCTGGTGATGCCGGAGACGACGTACCGCGCCGTCGACTCCACCCGCCTCACCCTGCGCCACATGCTGCACGAGACCGGCCGCAACCCGCAGACGCGGATCGAGGTCGAGGACATCGAGACGGCGGTCGAGCTGGTCGGGATGGGGTTCGCCGACACCGTGATCCCTCGCGGCGCGGCCGAGCAGCTCCTGCCGCGGCTGGCGCCACAGGCGCGGTGGGTGTCGCTGCGACCGCGGCAGTACGACACCTTCGCGGTCGTGCACCGCGCCGACGCGCTGCTCTCCCCCGCCGCGCAGCTGATGATCGAGCTCGCCACGGCACGCATGCAGCAGATCGCGGAGCCGATCAGGCGGACCTGAGGACGGGCGTCCTCAGCACCGGAGGCCGTCCTCGGGCACGGTGCCGTCGAGCAGGTAGTCCTCGATCGCCGCGTCCACGCACGCGTTGCCGTTGTTGTAGCCGGTGTGGCCGTCGCCGTCACGGGTGACCAGGACCCCGGACTCCAGCTGCTTGGCCAGGTTCACCGCCCACCGGTACGGCGTCGCCGGGTCACGCGTCGTGCCGACGACCAGGATCGGGGCCGCGCCGGCGGCGTCGATGTCGCGGTCGCGCTCGGTCGCCTCGACCTGCACGCCCAGGCACGCGGTCAGGCCCCAGGCGAACACGCTGCCGAAGGTCGGCGAGACCTCCTCGAACGCCGGGATCTGGGCCGGCACCTCCTCGGGCGTGATCGCCCACGGGTCGTCGAGGCAGTTGATCGCGTAGTTCGCCTCGGTGGAGTTGTCGGTGTACCGGTTGCCCTCGCGCGAGTGGTAGAGGTCGGAGAGCAGGAGCAGCGCCGACCCGTCGCCGTCGAACGCGGTCTGCAGCGCCCGGTCGAGGATCGGCCAGTAGTCGCGGTTGTAGAGCGGCAGCACCACGCCGTAGAAGGCGTTGCCGACGCGCAGCGCACGTCCGGAGTCCGTCGGCAGCGGGTCGGCGTCGACGTCGTCGAGCAGGCCCTTGATCCGGTCCAGGCCCGCGTCCACCGTGTCACCCAGGAAGCAGTCACCCTGGGCGACGCAGTCCTCGACGTAGGCCCGGATCGCGGTCTCGAAGCCGCCGGCCTGCTCCAGGCTCAGCCGGCGGGAGTCGATCGAGAGGTCGACGGCTCCGTCGAGGACGAGCCGGCCCACCTTCGCGGGGAAGAGGTCGGCGTAGGTCGCACCGAGCTTGGTGCCGTAGGAGGCGCCGAAGTAGGTCAACGTAGACTCGCCCAGCGCGGCCCGCAGCACGTCCATGTCGCGGGCGGCCTCCACGGTGCTGACGTGGGCGGCGAGCGCCCCCGAGCGCTCCGCGCACCCCGCGCCGAAGGCCTCGACCCAGCCGACGTACTCCGCGACCTCGCCGGCCGTGTCGGGGTCGGGGTCCTCGGCGACGTACTGGTCGAGCTGCTCGTCGGTGAGGCAGTCGACCGGGTCGCTCGCGCCGGTGCCGCGCGGGTCGAAGCCGACGATGTCGTAGGCGTCGAGGAGCGGCTCCCGGAAGACCGCCTCGGCCTGGGCGGCGTAGTCGGTCCCGGGTGCGCCGGGACCGCCCGGGTTGACCACCAGGGAGCCGATCCGCCGGTCCGGGTCGGCCGCGGGCACCTTGAGCAGTGCCAGGTCGAGGGTGTCGCCGCTCGCGTCGCGGTAGTCGAGCGGCACGGTGAGCGTGGCGCACAGGAACCGTCCCCGGCACTCCTCCCAGCCCAGCTGCTGCTCGTAGTACGGCGCCAGCGCGGGTCGTGGTGCGACCGTGGCCCCGGGCTGGGGCGTGGTGGTCGGGACCGCGACGGGGTCGTCGCCGGTGAGGCTGTCGAGGGCGGCCAGCCCCACGATCGCGCCACCACCGAGGGCGAGAGCGACGACGAGGACGAGCGCGACGACGCGGTTCACCGCAGCCGGCTCTCGCGGGCCTCCGGTGCCATCAGGGCCACCATCATCGCCTCCAGGGCGAGCGCGGGCTGCACGTTGAACTCGAGCATCTGCTCGCGGGCCTCGAAGATCGCCGAGATGCGCCGCAGGTTGGTCTCCGGCGCCGAGACCCGGGCGAGCAGCTCCACGTCGCCGCGGATCTCCTCGTTGACCAGCTGGCCGGGCGCCCGCTGCGCGACCGCGATCGCGTCGCGGTAGACCGAGACCAGGTCCATCAGCCCGCGGTCGACCACGTCGAGCTGCCGGCGCTTGGCGCGGGTCTTCTGCTCCTTCTCCAGGTCGCGCAACGCCGGGGCGTACTCACGGGGCCGCCGGCCACGCTCGACCACGCCGTACGCCGCGTCCAGCTCGGCCTTCTCCCGGGCGTCGAGCTCGGAGGTGATCGCCTCCGCCTCGCCCTTGGTCACCTCGACCAGGTGCTTGGCGGCGTTCATGCACCGTCCCAGGGAGGTCAGCTGTGCCGGCATCGCGACCACCTCGCGCCGGCGGTTGCGGGTCTCCTCGTCCCGGGCCAAGGCGCGGGCCCGGCCGATGTGGCCCTGGCTGGCGCGGGCGGCGTAGGACGCGAGCGCGGGGTCGACGCCCAGGGTCCGCACGAGGAAGGCGGCGACGTCGTCGGCGCTCGGGGTGGTCAGCGAGATGAGCCGGCAGCGCGAGCGGATCGTCGGCAGCACGTCCTCGACGGTCGGCGTGCAGAGCATCCAGATGGTGCGGGGCGAGGGCTCCTCGATCGCCTTGAGCAGCGCGTTGAAGGCCGGCTCGGTGACCCGGTCGGCGTCCTCGACGACGAGGACCTGCCACTTGCGGCCGACCGGCGCCATGGCCGAGCGGCGGACCAGCTCGCGCACCTGCGCGACGCCGATCGAGAGGCCCTCGGTGCGCAGCACCGTCACGTCGGCGTGGGAGCCCGCGAGCACCGTGCGGCAGGCCTCGCAGGTGCCGCAGCCCGGTGGCTCCTCGGTGCACTGCAGCGCGGCGGCGAAGGCCATCGCGGCGTTCGACCGTCCGGAGCCGGGAGGGCCGGTGAAGAGGTAGGCGTGGCTGCGACCGTGGCCCGCCGCCGCGGCGCGGAGGGCATCGATGACCGGGCGCTGACCGACCAGCTGGTCCCAGACCTGCCTCGAGGCGGGCGCCTCGTCGCGGAGGGCGGTCACCGGCGCGCCGCCTGCCCGAGCAGCGGGGTGACGGCCGCACGGACCTGCGCGCCGATGTCCTCGACGTCGGACCGGGCGTCGAGCACGAGGTAGTGCTCGGGGTCGGCGGCGGCCATCCGCAGGAACTCCGCGCGCACCCGCCGGTGGAACTCCAGGGACTCCCCCTCCATGCGGTCGCGCTCCTCGAACCGGCCGAACCCGTGCTCGGGCTCGAGGTCGAGGACGACGGTCAGGTGGGGGCGCAGGTCGTGGGTGGCCCAGCGCGCCACCTGCTCGACCTCGTCGAGGACGAGCGCACGGCCCGCCCCCTGGTAGGCCAGCATCGAGTCGACGTAGCGGTCGGTGATCACGACCTCGCCACGGTCGAGCGCCGGCTGGACGACGGTGTCGACGTGCTCGGCCTTGTCGGCGGCGTAGAGCAACGCCTCCGTGCGGTCGGCGAGCTCGCCGGTCTCGGGGCTGAGCACGATCGTGCGGAGCTGGCGCCCGACCTCGGTGTCCCCCGGCTCGAAGGTGAGCACCGCGACGTAGCCCTCCTGCTCGAGCCAGGACGCGAGCCGCTTCGACTGAGTCGACTTCCCCGCGCCCTCGCCGCCCTCGAAGCACACGAACACGCCGGTGTGGGTGTACGTCCCGGGTCCGCTGCTCACGGCGTACACCCTAGGGGGCCGCTCCTACAGCGCCGCAGGGGCCGAGCTGGAGTCGTCGTTGTTCTGCGGGTCGACCTCGTCGGTGTCGTCGCCCTGGAGGACACCGATCAGCACGAAGATGCCGAGCACGACGACGATGACGCCGATCACCACGAGGGCGACGGCGCGGTACCTCTTGGTCTCCTTGGTCTCACCAGCCATGCCCTGCTGTACCCACTACCGGCGGGCGGGAGACGTCAGGAGCGGCTTCAGGCCTTCTTGGCCGTTGACTTCGTGGCCTTCTTCGCCGTCTTCTTGGCCGCGGCCTTCTTCGTCGTCTTCTTGGCCGTCTTCTTCGCGGTCTTCTTCGCCGCCTTCTTGGCCGGGCCCTTCGCCCGCCGCTCGGCCAGCAGCTCGGCCGCCCGCTCCAGCGTGATCGCCTCGACCGAGTCGTCCTTGCGGAGGGTGGCGTTGTACTCGCCGTCGGTGACGTACTCGCCGAAGCGGCCGGCCTTCACGACGATCGGCTGCTTGGAGACCGGGTCCTCGCCCAGCTCCTTGAGCGGGGCGGCCGCGGCGGCGCGCCCGCGCTGCTTGGGCTGGGCGTAGATCCGCAGCGCCTCGTCCAGCGTGATCGTGAGGAGCTGGTCCTCCGAGGCCAGCGAGCGGGAGTCGGTGCCCTTCTTCAGGTACGGCCCGTAGCGACCGTTCTGGGCGGTGATCTCCTCGCCGGACTCGGGGTCGACGCCGACCACGCGCGGCAGCGAGAGCAGCTTGAGCGCGTCGTCGAGGGTGATCGTGTCGAGCGACATCGACTTGAACAGCGAGCCGGTGCGCGGCTTGTCACCCTTCTTGGCATCGTCGGGCAGGACCTCGGTGACGTAGGGGCCGAAGCGGCCGTTCTTCGCCACGATCGGCAGGCCGCTCTCGGGGTGGGTGCCGAGCTCGATCTCCTCGCCGGCGGGGTTGGCCAGCAGCTCCTTGGCCTTCTCGAGCGTGAGCTCGTCGGGCGGGAGGTCGTCGGGGACGTTCGCGCGGACGGCGAACGGCGTCCCGTCCTCGCCCGGGCCCTCCAGGTAGGGGCCGTAGCGGCCGACCCGCAGGTGGACGCCGGAGTCGGCGCCACCCACCGGGAAGGTCGCCAGCTCACGGGCGTCGATGTCGCCGAGGCCGTCGACCAGCGGCTTGAGGCCGGTCACGCTGTCGGAGCCGAAGTAGAACTCGGCGAGCTCGGAGGCCCGGTCCTTGCGGCCCCCGGCGATCTCGTCGAGCACGTCCTCCATGTCGGCGGTGAACTCGTAGGAGATCTGCCGCGGGAAGTGCTCCTCCAGCAACCGCGTCACCGAGAACGCCAGCCACGCCGGCACCAGCGCGGTGCCCTTCTTGTAGACGTAGCCGCGGTTGAGGATCGTGCCGATGATCGAGGCGTAGGTCGAGGGCCGGCCGATCTCGCGGTCCTCGAGCTCCTTGATCAGCGTGGCCTCGGTGTAGCGCGCCGGCGGCTTGGTCTCGTGACCGTTGGCGCTCAGCGAGGCCGCTGAGACCGCGTCGCCCTCGTGGAGGTCGGGCAGGGGCACCTGGTCGTCGTCGCTGCGCTTGCCGGCGTCGGTGCCCTCGACGTAGGCCTTGAGGAAGCCGTGGAAGGTGATGACCCGGCCGGACGCGGCGAAGACG
>JAEZKN010000291.1 GCA_023415395.1 Actinomycetes bacterium | reverse complement strand
AGCTTCGAGTACGAGGGCACCGCGTCCACCAGCGCCTCCCCGGCCGACGTCTGGGCCCTGTGGTCCGACGTCGGCAGCTGGCACTCCTGGGACCCGGCCGTGCAGCGCGTGGCCCTCGAGGGCCACTTCGCGGAGGGCGCCGCCGGGACCCTCACCCTGACCGGCGACCTCGAGGCCCCGTTCGTGCTCGACGTGGTCGAGCCGGGCACGCGGTTCCTGGACCGGATCACCCTGGGCGAGCTGGTCATCAACGTCGACCACGTCGTCGAGGCCACCGCCGGGGGCTCGCAGGTCACCGTGCGCACGACGGTCGCCGGACCCGGCGCGGAGGAGGTCGGACCGATGGTCACCGCCGACACCCCGAGGGCCCTCGACGCCCTGGTCGAGCTCGCGGAGCAGAGGAGGTCCTGACCAACATCGGGCCAACCCGGGCTGCGTAGGTTGCCCACCATGGAGTCCTACGCGAAGGGCGAGCTCGAGCCGCCCCTGTTGGAGGAGACGATCGGCGCGAACCTCACGCGGACCGTGGCGGCCCACCCCGACCGCGAGGCGCTGGTCGAGGTCGCGAGCGGCCGCCGCTGGACCTGGGCCGAGCTGGACCGCGACGTCGACGCGCTCGCCGTCGGGCTGATGGGTGCCGGGGTCGGCAAGGGCGACCGGGTCGGCATCTGGTCGCCGAACTGCGCCGAGTGGACGCTCACGCAGTACGCCGCCGCCCGGATCGGGGCGGTGCTGGTCAACATCAACCCGGCCTACCGCACCCACGAGCTCGCCTACGCGCTCAACCAGTCCGGCACCAGGCTCCTGGTGTCCGCGCCGTCGTTCAAGACCAGCGACTACCGCGCGATGGTGAGCGAGGTCGTCGACGAGACGCCGGTCGAGCGGGTCGTCTACCTCGGGTCGCCGGAGTGGGACGAGCTCGCGTCCTCGACCGGTGCGCTGGCCGAGGCGATGACCTGGACGCTGGCGCCCGACGACCCGATCAACATCCAGTACACCTCGGGTACGACCGGCTACCCCAAGGGCGCCACCCTCAGCCACCGCAACATCCTCAACAACGGCTACTTCACGACCGAGCTGATCGGCTTCACCGCGCAGGACCGGCTCTGCATCCCGGTGCCCTTCTACCACTGCTTCGGGATGGTGATGGGCAACCTCGGGTGCACCACCCACGGCGCGACGATGGTGATCCCGGCGCCCGGCTTCGACCCCGAGATCACCCTGCGCACGATCGCGGAGGAGCGGTGCACGGCCGTGTACGGCGTACCGACGATGTTCATCGCGATGCAGAACCACCCGAGCTTCGCCGAGCACGACCTGTCCTCGCTGCGCACCGGCATCATGGCCGGCTCGATCTGCCCGGTCGAGGTGATGAAGCGGTGCGTCCACGAGATGCACATGGCCGAGGTGTCGATCGCCTACGGCATGACCGAGACCTCGCCGGTCTCGTGCCAGACCCGCACCGACGACGACCTCGAGCGGCGCACCGCCACCATCGGCCGGGTGCACCCGCACGTCGAGGTCAAGATCGTCGACCCGGTCACCGGCGCGACCGTGGAGCGCGGGCAGCCCGGCGAGCTCTGCACCCGCGGCTACTCGGTGATGCTCGGCTACTGGCGCGACGAGGAGAAGACCGCCGAGGCCATCGACGCCGACGGCTGGATGCACACCGGCGACCTGGCCGAGATGCGGGAGGACGGCTACTGCAACATCGTCGGCCGCATCAAGGACATGGTCATCCGGGGCGGGGAGAACATCTACCCCCGCGAGATCGAGGAGTTCCTCTACGGCCACCCCGACGTTGAGGACGTGCAGGTGGTCGGCGTCCCCGACGAGAGGTACGGCGAGGAGCTCTGCGCCTGGATCAAGGTGCGGTCGGGCGCCGCGCCCCTGGACGCCGACGCCGTCCGGGCCTACGCCACCGGCAAGCTGGCCCACTACAAGATCCCGCGCTACGTGATGGTCGTCGAGGAGTTCCCCATGACCGTCACCGGCAAGATCCGCAAGGTGCAGATGCGCGAGGAGTCCGCCCGGGCGCTGGGCCTCTGACTCGGATCGCGTCGCCGGGATAGTCCCTCACGAAATGGTCGCCGACACGCCGTGCGGGACGACCACTTCGTGAGGGACTATCCCGCCGTTTCCTTACCTGGTGGGCGGGGACCAGAGGAGGGTCAGCGGGTGATGAGCACCGGGATCCGCGTGACGGTGCCGGTCGAGCCGGTCCAGACGATCGCGCCGTCGTCGTCGGGCTGGGGCAGCGAGGTCCGGCCGACGGTGACGGTGAACGAGCCGCTCTCGCCGGGCGCGAGCCGCAGGGACGCAGGGGAGACCTCGACGTCGTGCCAGGCGAAGCCGCGCACCCGGGGGGTGAAGGTGACCGTGCGGCCGGTGACGTTGGTGACCGTCCGCTCGGCGCTGTCGTCGGCGCCGCTGAGCAGCACCGAGGAGGTGTTCAGGTCGGTCTCGAGGGCGGCGGTGAGCCAGTCGCGGTAGTCGCGCGCGTCGACGTCGAGGACGAGACCCGGCCGGGCCGACGGGTCGGGCACGACCCGACCCGCGCCGGCGGCGACCACCGGCGCGCCGGGCAGCCGCCGAGCCGTGGTGACCAGGGCCGAGCGCACCGCCGCCGCGGACCACTCCGGGTGGCGCGAGGCCAGCAGCGCGGCGGCCCCGCTGGTGATCGCGGTCGAGACCGAGGTGCCGGACGCGAAGTCCCAGCT
>JAEZKN010000287.1 GCA_023415395.1 Actinomycetes bacterium | reverse complement strand
CGCAACTTGTCCGCCTAGGACCGCCGAGTCGGCGCTACTTGTCCGCGTGGGCGGGCAAGACGCGCCGACTCGGGCCTCCGCGGCGGGCAAGATGCGCTGACTCGCGCCTCCTCGGCGGGCAAGACGCGCCGAGTCGGGCGAGGTCAGCGGCCCTGGAACTGGGGGGTGCGCTTCTCGGCGAAGGCGCGGGGGCCCTCCTTGGCGTCCTCGGAGGCGAAGACGGCCATGCCGACCTTCGCGTCGTCGGCCCAGCAGTCGTCCTCGTGCCTGCCCTCGGAGTCGCGGACGGTCTTGAGGATGGCCTGGACGGCGAGCGGGCCGTTGGCGCAGATCAGGTCGGCGATCTCGTGGGCCTTGGCCAGCGCCTGGCCGTCGGGGACGACGTGCCCGACCAGACCGATCTCCTTGGCCTCCGGCGCCTTGATGAGCCGGCCGGTCAGCAGCAGGTCGAGCGCGACGGTGTAGGGGATCTGCCGGGGGAGGCGTACGGCGGAGCCGCCCATCGGATAGAGGCTCCACCGCGCCTCGGCGACCCCGAACCTCGCCGACTCGCCCGCGACCCGGATGTCGGTGCCCTGCAGGATCTCGGTGCCCCCGGCGACCGCCGGACCCTCGACGGCCGCGATCAGCGGCTTGGTCAGCCGGAAGCCCTTGAGCAGACCCTTGATGACCGAGGGGTCGAAGCCGGACCTGAAGCTCTCGTCCGGCGACCGCTTGGTCGCGGCCTTGAGGTCCATGCCCGCGCAGAAGTAGCCGCCGGCCCCGGTGAGGATGCAGACCCGGACGGAGTCGTCGTCGTTGACCCGGTCCCAGGCCTCCTCCATGATCGCCATCATCTCGCCGGAGAGGGCGTTGCGCGTCTCCGGCCGGTTCATCGTGACGATCAGCTTGTGGCCGTCCTGCTCGACGAGGCAGTGGGGCGCTTCCGCGGTCGCGTCGGTCATGTCTCGGGATGCTAGACGAAAACGAGAACGTGTTCTAGTCTCGCGGCGTGGCTCACAACATCGCTGATCTCTTCGAACACGCCGTCGACGCCGCGCCCGAGAACCCGGCCCTCAAGGTCGGTGACCGGACCGTGACCTACGCCGAGCTGGAAGCGGAGTCGAACCGCTTGGCCCACCACCTGCAGTCGCAGGGGGTCCAGCAGGGTGACCACGTGGCGATCTACGCCAAGAACAGCATCGAGCACGTCGTGGCGACGCTGGCCATCGTGAAGATCCGGGCGACCACGATCAACGTGAACTACCGCTACGTCGAGAGCGAGCTCGACTACATCTTCGACAACGCCGACGTCGTCGCGCTCATCCACGAGCGCTCCTACGCGCCGCTGGTCGCGAAGTGCTGGCCCAAGCACGACCGGTTGCAGGTCGCGGTCGTCCTCGACGACGCGCTCGACCCCGCAGACCAGTCCGACTACTCCTCCTACGGCGGCGTCCACTACGACGACGCGGTGGCCGGCCAGAGCGCGGAGCGCGACTTCGGCGAGCGCAGCCCCGACGACATCCACATCATCTACACCGGCGGCACCACCGGCTTCCCCAAGGGCGTCATGTGGCGCCACGAGGACTTCTGGCGGGTGCTCGGCGGCGGCATCGACTTCTACACCGGCGAGCCGCTGGAGGAGTACTCCCAGTCCAGCCAGGCCAACGACCCCCGGATGGTGACCTTCCCGCTCAGCCCGCTCATGCACGGCGGCGCCCAGGCCGGCCTGCTCATGCACCTCTTCGCGGGTCACCTCACGATCCTCGAGCCGAAGTTCGACCCGGTCCGGACCTGGGAGATCATCGACCGCGAGAAGGTCCAGCTGATCTTCATGACCGGCGACGCCATGGCCCGTCCGCTCATCGAGGCCTACGAGGCCCAGGCCGCCACGGGTACGCCGTACGACGGCTCCAGCCTGTTCGCGATCTCCAGCAGCGCTGCGATCTTCAGTCCGCCGGTGAAGGCGCGCTGGATGGCGGCGTTCCCGAACGCGGTCTTCACCGACTCGGTCGGCTCGACCGAGACCGGCTTCGGCGGGATGGGCATGCAGGACCCCGACAACATCTCGACCGACGGGCCGGTCGTCGGCCTCGGCCCCGGCAGCGTCGTCCTCGACGAGGAGAACCGCATCCTCGACATGGCGACCAGCGTCGGCCGGACCGGGCGCCTCGCGCGCGGCGGGTCGGTGCCGGTGGGCTACTACAAGGACCCGCAGAAGTCCGCGGCGACGTTCATCGAGGTCGACGGCGAGCGCTACTCCGTCCCCGGCGACTTCGCGCGGATCGAGGAGGGCAACCGCGTCACCCTGCTCGGCCGCGGCTCGAACTGCGTCAACACCGGCGGCGAGAAGGTCTACCCCGAGGAGGTGGAGATGGCGATCAAGGGACACCCCGCGGTGTACGACGTGCTCGTGGTCGGCATCCCCGACGAGAAGTACGGCCAGGCCGTCGCCGCGGTCGTCGAGCTGCGCGAGGGTGCGACCCTCGAGCTCGAGGACCTGCGCACCTACCTGCGCGAGCACCTCTCCGGCTACAAGCTGCCCCGCTCGCTCACGGTCGTCGACCGGGTGCCCCGCAACGCGACCGGCAAGGCGCAGTACCCGGCCGCGAAGGAGATGGCCCTGGCCGGCTTCGCGGCGAGGGCCGCCACGGTCGACCCCACGTCCGTCTGACCACCCGCGACTCCCGGGAGAGACATGCGCACCCCCCTCTGCGACGAGTTCGGCATCGACTACCCGATCTTCGCGTTCACCCCGTCCGAGCACGTCGCGGCGGCCGTGTCGCGCGCCGGCGGCCTCGGCGTGCTCGGCTGCGTCCGGTTCAACGACACCGAGGAGCTCGAGCAGACGCTGAGCTGGCTCGACGAGAACACCGACGGCAGGCCCTACGGCGTCGACATCGTGATGCCGATGAAGATCCCCACCGAGGGCAGGTCGGTGGACCTCAAGGCGATGATCCCGCAGGAGCACGTCGACTTCGTCGACCGCACGCTGCAGAAGCTCGGCGTACCGCCGCTGCCGGAGGGCGAGGGCCGGGAGGGCGTCCTCGGCTGGCTGCACTCGGTGGCCCGCTCGCACCTCGACGTCGCGCTCAACCACCGGCCGGTGCTGATCGCCAACGCCCTCGGCTCGCCTCCGGTCGACGTGATCGAGAAGTGCCACGAGCACGGCATCAAGGTGGCCGCGCTCGCAGGTGCCGCCAAGCACGCGCTCTCCCACGTGCGCAACGGTGTCGACATCATCGTGGCTCAGGGCTACGAGGCCGGTGGCCACACCGGCGAGATCGCCAGCATGGTGCTGCAGCCCGACATCGTCGACGCCGTGGGGCCGGACGTGCCGGTGCTGGGTGCCGGCGGCATCGGGTCGGGCCGGCAGGTCGCGGCCTCGCTGGCCCTCGGGTCGCAGGGGGTGTGGACCGGCTCGATCTGGCTGGGCACCGAGGAGTACCAGAACCTCCAGTCGAACGCCGGGTGGACCGAGGCCTTCACCCGCGCCACGTCCTCGGACACCGTCCGCACCCGCATCTACACCGGCAAGCCGGCGCGACTGCTCAAGACGAAGTGGACCGAGGCGTGGGCCGAGGAGGACGCACCGCAGCCGCTGCCCATGCCGCTGCAGAACCTCCTGGTCTCCGACGCCCACAACCGGATCAACGCCTCCGGCGACCCCGACGTGATCTCGATGCCGATCGGCCAGATCGTCGGACGGATGAACGAGGTCAAGCCGGTGGCCGAGGTGATGGCCGGGCTGGTCGCCGAGTTCGAGGAGGCCGTCGCGCGGCTCGACAAGACGCTGTGACGCCGCCGCGACGACCGGCCGGTCAGCTCAGGTCGGGGTGCGCCCGCCCGTTGACCAGCGGCAGGTCCAGGTAGGTCTTGATGCCGGGCTCCGCGGCGACGACGTAGGGGATCGAGTTCACGCAGTGGAAGGCGGTCGCGGTCACGCCGGGGTTGCGCACGAGACCCTCGGCGACGGTGTCCGGCTGCCAGCCCTTGATGGTGACGTGGCAGTTCGGGTCGCCCTGCACCTCGACCTCGAAGCGCTCGCCCTCCGGCCCGAACTCCCACGCCGGCTCGAGGTGCTCCCCACCCATCAGCCAGTTGACCGCGATCCGCACGACGCAGGTGTCGGCGACGTACGCCTCCCAGGCGAAGCGCTGCCCGGCGACGCGTCCGGGCTCGATCACGCCGATGGGGGAGTCGATCGGAGCGGTCGCCACCGCGACCTCCTGCGACGTGCGCACCCGCGGCTCGGCCGCGAAGCCGAGCGCGTCGACGCACATGCGCACGGACTGGATGAAGCCGCCTGAGAGCAGGCCGAGCATCGGCCCGCCCATCGCGTCCTCCGGCGTGCCGCCGAACATCATGATGTGGCGCACCACGTCGGGGGCGTCGTAGGTGCGGATGTCGGAGAACTCCTCGCCCCGCACGAAGGTCACGGCCGAGGAGAGCGCCGAGAACATCAGCGGGTGGAGCTCGGTGATGCCGCCGGGGTTGATCCCGGTCCCGTGCAGCGTCACGCCGGCCTCCGCGCAGGCCGCGGCCAGCGGGGCACCGTCCCGCTCGGAGGGGTAGAACCAGCCCACCGGCGTCACGACGTTCTTGCCCGAGCGCAGGATCGCGGCGACCTCGTCGCGGTCGGGGACCAGTGGCGCGTAGACGACGGCCTCCGCCTCGGTCGCGAGGATCTCCTCCCGGCTCGACGTCGCTCGTACGCCGACCGGGTCGGTGCCCAGGATCTCCCCGACGTCCTTCCCGTGCTTGCTCGCGGAGTGCACCCAGCACCCGGCGAGCTCGAGCTCGGGATGGAGCAGGATGCCTTCGATCGCGGCCCGCCCGACGCCGCCGGTGGCCCACTGGATGACGCGCACGGCGTCACCCTCTCAACGAGAACGTGTTCTCGTCTACAGCGACGTCATGACGCCGACCGGCTCCGGCGCGAACCGCGGGAAGACCGCAGCGGTCGAGGCGCCGAAGCGGGTGGACACGATCTCGGCCAGCACGCTGCGGTAGTCGGTGGTCACGAGGAGGTCGCTGTCGGTCTCGGCCGTCAGCGGCGTCCAGGTGCCGTAGTAGCGCCCGCCCTTGACCCCCGCCCCGGCCACGAGCATCACGTTGCCGTAGCCGTGGTCGAGCCCGAAGCTGTCGTTCTCCACCACGCGGCGGCCGAACTCGCTGATCGTCACGACCGTCACCTTCGACGCCTGGTCGCCCAGGTCCCCGAGGAAGGCCGCGAGGGACTGTGCCAGGTCGCGGGTGTTGTCGACGAACCATCCGCGCGAGGCGTCGCCGAGGTCGGAGTGCATGTCCCAGTCGCCGTGGTCGACGGTGACCACCTCGACGCCGACGTCGCCGCGGATGACCCGGGCGACCTCGGCGAGTGCGCGGCCCAGGTCGCTCCGGGGGTAGTCCGCCCGGTTGTCCTCGGTCTCGGCGACCGGGGCGAAGCCGTCCAGCGCGCCGAACATCGAGCGCATCGCGGTGCCGAGCGGCCCGCGCTCGCCGTCCCAGAGCGTGTGCAGCGAGCGCCGGCGGCCGCCGGTCTCGTCCCACTTGTCGTCGCCGGGGATCCGGGCGTCGTCGACGCTGCCGGCCGACATCACCGGCTCCGGACCGACGAGCGAGGTGGGCACCACCCCGCCGCCCATGTTGAAGCCCTGGAGCGGGGACCGGGTGGCGTCGGTCCCGATCAGCCGGTTGAGCCAGCCGCTGCGGACCTCGGAGCCCGGGTCGGCGTCCTCGACCTCCTCCATCGCGGAGAAGTGCGAGCGGTTGGGCACGGGCAGGCCCGTGGCGTGGACGGCCGCCAGCCGACCGGCCTGCCAGACCGGCTCCAGCGGCTTCAGCGCCGGGTGCAGGCCGAACATGGCGTCCTTGGCGAGCAGCCGGTCCGAGGGCACCGCGATCCCCGGGCGCACGCCGGGCGCGTAGTAGGTCGGGTCGCCGTGCGGCACGACGAGCGAGAGCCCGTCGACCGCCCCGCGCAGGGAGAGCACGACCAGCACGGCCGGCGCGGGGGAGAGTGCGGCCGCCGAGGCGGTCACGGCCGCCGAGCCGAGGACCGTGGTGGTCCCGGCCAGCGCCAGCGCGCCGCCGAGCAGCGAGCGGCGCGACATGCGGGCGAGCTCGTCGCAGCAGGGGGTCTGGGGTGCGGTCACGTCGCTCACCTGGTCAGGAAGTCGGGGGAGTCGAGGAAGGTCGAGAGCAGGCGGTACATGTTCCACCGCACCAGGCCGTGGTCGCGGGTGATCCGCTCGCGCGGCGAGACGTCGACCGCCTCGCAGCAGGCCTGCAGCAGCAGCGGCGTCGCCCGGCGGTGCAGCAGGACCCGGGAGAGGTGCTCGACCAGGTCCTCGAAGCGGATGGGGAAGCGGGGCACCCACTGCTCGGGGGTGCGGTAGCGGATGCCGTTGTCGGGCCACCAGGTGCCGGCGAGGTCCATGTGCACGCCCATCGAGGCGAGCATCCGCGACGGTGAGGCCCACGACGCGTTGTCGATCGGCTGGCCGTCCGGGCGCGGCCAGCCGAAAGGAGTCGTGCCGATCGAGGAGGCCTGCCAGAGCAGCTGGTGGGCGGCGTAGTCGTAGCGCTCGTCACCCAGGGCGGGTCGGGTGACCCGGATGCCCAGGGCGCGGTACGTCGCCACCAGGTCCTCGCCCGGGTCGCGGACCTTGGCCCCGGCGGCCGCCGCGAACTCCGGCGAGCGCACGAGGGCGCGCAGGACGGGGCGGATCGCGGTGTCCTGGGCCAGGTAGACGTCGGCGAGCCGCTGGACCAGCGCCTCGGACGGGGTGTCGCTCACGAACTTCACCGCCAGCTTGCGGGCCACCCGGCGAGCGGTGGCCGGGTGGCGGGCCAGGTAGCGCAGGTAGGCCCGGGTCACCGGGCGGCCGTCGGCATCGGCGTTCGCGTGCCGGAAGCCCATCACCTGCACCGGCCCGCGCCAGTGCCAGCCCTTGCGGTACTCCTCGGTGAAGGTGTCCCACATGTCGACGGTCCACCCGGTGAGGATGCGGGCGGAGGCCTTGACGTCGTCCTCGTCGTACTCGCCCCGGCCCACCGTGTGGAGCTCGAGCAGCTCGCGCCCCAGGTTCTCGTTCGGGTGCCGGCGGCTGGAGCTGACGTTGTCGAGGTTGATCAGCATCGCGGGGTGCGTGATCACCGCCTGGAGCAGGTCCTCGAAGCGACCGAGCGCGCGTGACCGGATGACGTCGCCGTAGTCGACGCGCCAGAAGCACTGCGGGTCGCCGTTGACCGGCACGTTGAAGTGGTTCTCCCAGAGCTCGGTCACCATCTCCAGGACCTGGCGGCGCGAGCGCATCCGGCGCAGCAGGAGCCAGCACTGGTACTGCTCCATCACCTCCCAGCCGCCCTCGACGTCGTCGCGCTGCCGGTGCCACAGGTCGGTGCAGCTGCGCGAGATGCTCGGCCACCAGCGCCGCAGCTCGTCGGCCTTGGCGTCGGAGAAGCGGCCGGGCTGGAGCTGCTGCTCGAACCACCTCGACGCGCCGCCGGCGTTGCGGACGTCGGCCGCGAGCTCCGGCGTCAACCCGTAGGAGAAGCGGCCGACGAGGTGGCGGGCCGCCGAGGGCAGCAGCTGGGTCATCCGAGGCTCCCGAGTCGGTGCGGCGGCGCCGCGAGCGGGCTCAGCCTAGGGGAGCGGACCGGGCTCACGGCGCACTTCGCGCATGTGCGCGCCGCGGGGTGCTTCGGTAGAGTGCTCGCGACCCGTGACCACCGAGACGTGAGGACTCGACGCTCCGCCCATGGACGGCTCTCAAAGTCCCCGGCTCTCCCGCCCTGCTGACGCGCGAGGAGAGCACCGATGACCGAGGGGATGCTGCTCGCCGCAGCTCTTCTCCTGATCCTGGCCTGCGGCCTGTTCGTCGCCGCCGAGTTCGCCTTTGTCACCGTCGACCGCAACCAGGTCGACCAGGCCGCCGCGGCGGGTGACTCCGGTGCTGCCGGCGTGCAGACCGCGCTGCGGCACCTCTCGACGCAGCTCTCCGGGGCGCAGGTCGGCATCACGCTGACGAACCTGGCCATCGGCTTCCTGGCCGAGCCGGCGATCGCGGAGCTCATCCGCGACCCGCTCGGCGAGCTCGGGGTGCCCGGCGACGCGGTCTCACCGGTCGCCATCACGATCGCGCTCGTGCTGAGCACGGTGCTCACGATGATCTTCGGCGAGCTGGTGCCCAAGAACCTCGCCATCGCCCGGCCGATGGCCACCGCGAAGGCCACCCAGCGCTTCCAGCGCGCCTTCACCTCGCTCAACCGCGGTCCGATCCGCGTCCTGAACGGGGCGGCGAACGCGATCGTCCGGCGACTGGGCATCGAGCCCCAGGAGGAGCTGCGCTCGGCCCGCAGCTCGGCCGAGCTCGCCTCGCTGATCCAGCGCTCGGCCGACCTCGGCACCCTCGACGTGGAGACCGCCGAGCTGATGGAGCGCTCGGTGGAGTTCGGCACCCGCACGGCGGGCGAGATCATGACGCCGCGCGTGCGGACCACCAGCCTCGACGCCAACGACCGGGCGATCGTCGTCCTGGAGCGGGCCAAGGAGACCGGCCACTCGCGGTTCCCGGTGCTCGACGCGGACGAGAACGTCGTCGGGACGGTGCACGTCAAGAACGCCGTCGCCCTGCCCGTCGGCGAGCGCGCCACGACCAAGGTCAAGCACCTGGTGGCCAAGCCGATCGTCGTCCCGGACTCGCTGCGCCTGGACCCGTTGCTCGCCCAGCTGCGCGACGAGAGCTTCCAGCTCGCGGTCGTCATGGACGAGTACGGCGGGTTCGCCGGCATCGTCACGCTCGAGGACGTCGTCGAGGAGATCGTGGGCGACATCGCCGACGAGCACGACCGGCTCAGTGCCAACGCCCGCGAGCTGCGCGACGGCACCTGGTCGCTCTCCGGTCTGCTCCGCCCCGACGAGGTCGAGGACCTCACGGGGGTCGAGCTGCCCGAGAACGAGGACTACGACACCATCGCCGGGCTCGTGCTGCGGGTCCTGGGCCGGGTGCCGGAGGTCGGCGACCTCGCCGAGGTCCCCGTGCCCGACCGGTCCGACCCGGAGGAACCGCGCGAGCGGCTCGCGGTGCTGACCGTCGAACGCATGGAGGGCCTGCGCATCGACCGGCTCAGCCTGCGCCTGCTCGAGGGCGAGCCCTCGCCCCAGAACGCGGAGGACGGCCGATGAGCGACCTGACCGCGGTCCTGATCGCCGTCGTGCTGCTGGCGTTCAACGCCTTCTTCGTCGGTGCGGAGTTCGCCCTCGTCTCGGCCCGCCGCAGCCAGATCGAGCCGGCCGCCCAGGCGGGCTCGCGGATGGCGCGCACCACGCTGCACGCGATGGAGAACGTGTCGCTGATGATGGCCGGCGCCCAGCTCGGCATCACCATCTGCTCGTTGGGCCTCGGTGCCGTCGGCGAGCCAGCCGTCGCCCACCTCATCGAGCCGCTGCTCGACGCCCTGCACGTGCCCCACGGGCTGCTCCACCCGATCGCCTTCGCGATCGCGCTGACCGTCGTGGTGTTCCTGCACGTCGTGCTCGGCGAGATGGTGCCCAAGAACATCGCCCTCGCCGGACCCGAGCGCTCGGCGATCGTGCTCGGCCCGCCGCTGCTGGCGATCGTCACCGTGCTCCGTCCCCTGATCGTCGCGCTCAACGCCCTGGCCAACGCCGTCCTTCGGCTGCTGAAGGTCGAGCCGAAGGACGAGGTGAGCTCGACGTACACCCGCGAGGAGGTCGCGGCGCTGGTCGAGCAGTCGCGCGGCGAGGGCCTGCTGGAGGCCGACGAGTACGACCGGCTCGCCGGGGCGCTGGGCTTCACCGAGAAGTCGGTCGCCGCGGTGCTGATGGCGCCCTCGTCGCTCACCACCGTGGCCCGCGGCGCCACGGCGGCGGAGGTCGAGGCGCTGTGCGCGGCCACCGGCTACAGCCGCTTCCCGGTCGCCGAGGGCGAGGAGCTGCTCGGCTACCTCCACATCAAGGACGTGCTCGAGACCGACGAGGCCCGCCGGGAGCGGTCGATCGAGGACAAGTGGATCCGTCCGTTCGCCCCGGTGCGCAACGACGCGCTCCTGCACGACGCGCTGGAGACCCTCCAGCGCCGCGGGGCGCACATGGCGCGGGTCGTGGACAGCGACGGGCGCACGCTCGGGCTGGCCACGCTCGAGGATGTGATCGAGGAGCTCGTCGGGGAGATCCGCGACGCCGCGCACCACGAAGACGCCTTGTAGGCCGGTCGCCGTTAAGGTGAGCCACGGCAACGACCGGGAGACAGACGGGCTGGCAGTGGCGGAGGACTCGACGCGCAGTGGAGCTGGGCGCGTGTGGACGGTACCCAACCTGCTCAGCCTGCTCCGGCTGGCGGGCGTGCCGGTCTTCCTCTGGCTCGTCCTCGGGCCGGAGGCGGACGGCTGGGCGCTCGCGCTGCTCATGGTCTCGGGCGTCACGGACTGGCTGGACGGCTACCTCGCGCGTCGCCTGGGGCAGACCTCGGCGATCGGCCAGGTCCTCGACCCGGTCGCGGACCGGCTCTACATCCTCGCCGTCGTGGTCGCCCTCGCGCTGCGCGACGTGATCCCCTGGTGGGTCGCGCTCTGTCTGCCGCTGCGGGACCTGCTCCTGTGGGGCCTGGTGCCCCTGCTGCGCACGCGGGGCTACAGCGCCCTGCCGGTGCACTTCCTCGGCAAGGCCGCCACGTTCAACCTCCTCTACGCCTTCCCCCTGCTGCTGCTCGGCGACGGCGACGGCACGGTGGCGACGCTGGCCAACGTCTTCGGCTGGGCGTTCGCGATCTGGGGGATCGGGCTCTACTGGTGGGCCGGTCTGCTCTACGCATGGCAGGTCCGCACGCTGCTGCGGACCACCGAGCGCCGGCCGCGCCGGGAGCGGGTGCGCGATGCCTGACCCCGGCACCGGCACCGCCACGGACACCGCGGTCCCGGACCGCGTCAGCACGCCGCTGCTGACGCTCATCACGCAGCAGTCGATGGACGAGGACTACCAGCACGTCGCCGACCGCAGGCCACCCGACCCGGACGGCAGGCGCCGCCCGCACCGGGTGGCCGCTCTCGTCGTGGCGGCGTTCGGCCTGCTCGTCGCGGTCGCGGCCGTGCAGACCTCCGAGGGCGCCGACGTGAAGAGCGCGAGCCGCACGACGCTGATCACCCAGATCGAGGAGGGGCGCGCCGAGCTGGCCGAGCTGCAGCGACAGATGGTGCGGCTGCGCGAGCAGAACGTGCGCCTGCAGTCCGAGGAGGACGCGATCGCCGCCGAGCAGCAGACGGCCGAGGCCCGGGTGCAGCGGATCGCGGTGAACACCGGCTTCGCCGCGGTCACCGGGCCGGGCGTGCGCAGCGTCGTCGACGACTCCGAGACCGAGGCGGTCCGCGACCGCGACCTGCGCCGTCTCGTCGACGGCCTCTGGAACGCCGGGGCCGAGGCGATCTCGATCAACGGCAACCGCCTGACCGCGCGCTCGGCGATCCGCAACTCCGGGTCGGCGATCCGGATCAACAACCGCTCGCTGTCGCCGCCGTACACGGTGCTCGCCATCGGCGACCCCGACACCCTGCAGGCGCGGCTGATGCAGACGACGAGCGGACTGCAGTTCAAGCAGCTCGTCGACGCCTTCGGTTTCCCCTGGACCATGGACAATGTCGAGGAGCTGACCCTGCCCGCAGCGCCGCCGCGCCTGGCGCGCCTGCGGTCGGCCAAGGAAGGCACGGCCGCGGAGAACCGCGCCGAGGAGAAGAACGGGATGAAGGAGGCGCCGCAGTGATCGCCGCACTCGGGCTGTTGGTCGGCATCGTGCTGGGGCTGGTCTTCCAGCCCGACATCCCGCTCGGACTCGAGCCCTACCTGCCCATCGCCGTCGTGGCCGCGCTCGACGCGGTCTTCGGCGGCCTGCGGGCCTACCTGGACGGCATCTTCGACGACAAGGTCTTCGTGGTGTCGTTCGTCAGCAACGTGGTGATCGCGGCGGGCATCGTCTACCTCGGCGACAAGCTCGGCGTCGGCGGCCAGCTCTCGACCGGCGTCATCGTCGTCCTCGGCATCCGCATCTTCTCCAACGTCGCCGCCATCCGGAGGCACCTGTTCCATGCCTGACGAGCAGCCGACCCAGCCGACCCAGCCGACGCCCCCGCCCTCGGGGCGCGACCGCCTCCGTGGCGCGCTGCTGCGCCCGACCCGCGGCCAGATCATCGTCGCGGTGCTGCTCGCGCTGCTCGGCTACGCCGCGGTCACGCAGGTCCGCTTCACCCAGGTCGACAACACCTACGCCGGCCTGCGCGAGCAGGACCTCATCGACGTGCTCAACAGCCTGGCCGGCACGACCCAGCGGGCCGAGTCGGAGATCGCCCGGCTCCAGCGCACGCGTGACGACCTGCTCAACGACACCGGCGCCCGCGAGGCCGCGCTCGCGCAGGCCCAGCAGCAGGCGGCCAACCTGGCGATCCTCGCCGGGCTGGTCCCGGTCACGGGCCCGGGGATCCGGGTCACGGTCACCGAGGAGACCGGCTCGGTCTCGGTGCAGAGCATGGTCGACACCATCCAGGAGCTGCGCACCGCCGGCGCCGAGGCCATCCAGGTCAACGGCGAGGTGCGCGTGGTGGCCGACACCGCCGTCGAGGACGCCCCGGGCGGCCTCCGGATCGGGGGACAGCTGGTCAGCCCGCCGTACGTCATCGACGCGATCGGCGACCCCCACACCCTCGCCGACTCCGGCATCAACTTCCCCGACGGCCCGCGCGACCTCTTCGCCGACGACGGCGCCTCCACGACCGTCGACGAGCTGGCCTCGATCGACATCGAGAGCGTCGTGGAGCCGAGGCGGGCCGGGTACGCCGAGCCCGCACCCGAGCAGTAACGTCATCTCCACCGCCCCATCCCTGCGAGGAGTCCGCCGATGTACCCCGACGACCTGAAGTACACGACCGAGCACGAGTGGGTCCGCCAGCCCGGGGAGACCGAGGGCTCGGTCCGGATCGGGATCACGCACTACGCGCAGGACGCCCTCGGCGACATCGTCTACGTCTCGCTGCCCGAGGTGGGCGACGCGGTCGAGGCGGGCAGCACCTGCGGCGAGCTGGAGTCGACCAAGTCGGTGAGCGACATCTACGCCCCGGTCTCGGGTGAGGTCGTGGCACGCAACGACGCCCTGGACGCGACGCCGGAGCTGGTCAACAACGACCCCTACGGCGGCGGCTGGCTCTTCGAGGTCGTGCCCGCGGACGCCGGTGCCGTGGACGGCCTGATGGACGCGGCGGCGTACGAGTCCACGCTCGGTTGACCTGCCACTCGACTGCGCCCCGTCTACGCCCCGACTGCGCCCCGGATCCACCCGTCGATCTGTCTTGAAGGACCGGTCCGGGCTGATAGGTTCGGGGCAACCGTCACCCTCAGCCCGGTCTTGAGGGTTGGGCCCGCGGACCTGGAAGGACCGATCGATGCCGTTCTGCACAGCATGTGGCACGCAGAACCCTGACGACGCACGCTTCTGCGCGCAGTGCGGGACCCGACTGGTCAAGCCCGACCCCGCACCTACGGTGACCGGGGGCGGGGTCGACGAGTCGACGGCGACGATCTCGATCGGGACCGGCGACAAGGTCGAGACCTCCGACCGCCAGCTCAACCCGGTCGACGCCGCGGCGGTCGACGCGCTCCCGGTGGGGCACGCGCTCCTCGTCGTCCAGCGCGGGCCCGGGTCGGGCAGCCGCTTCCTGCTCGACGCCGACGTGGTGACCGCCGGGCGGCACCCCGACAGCGAGATCTTCCTCGACGACGTCACCGTGTCGCGCCGGCACGCGGACTTCAACCGCGAGGGCGACACCTTCACCGTCTCCGACGTCGGCAGCCTCAACGGCACCTACGTCAACCGCGACCGGATCGACCGGGTGCAGCTCACCGACGGCGACGAGGTCCAGATCGGCAAGTACCGGCTGGTGTTCTTCTCGGGGCACGCCCGCTGATGGCTTCGACGGCCTCGGGACCCTCCGCCGCCGGCCGGGCGCGGATGAACATCGGGGAGGTCCTGGACCAGCTGCGTCCGGACTTCCCCGGCGTCACCATCCCGAAGATCCGCTTCCTCGAGGACAAGGGCCTGATCAAGCCCGAGCGGACCGCGGCGGGCTACCGCAAGTTCTCCCACGCCGACGTCGACCGGCTGCGCTACGTGCTGCGCATGCAGCGCGACCACTACCTGCCGCTGCGGGTGATCGGCGAGCACCTCGACGCGATCGACCGCGGGCTGGAGCCGCCGCCCATCGACCCGGTGGTCCCGACCGTCCCGCAGGTCGCGCTCGCCGCCGACGGCCTGCCGAGCGCGGAGTCCTTCTCCCGGCGCGACAACCTCCGGCTCTCGCGCCGTGAGCTGGTCAAGATCGCGGAGATCACCGAGGAGCTGCTCGGCGAGCTGGAGTCCTTCGGCCTGATCACCCCCTCGCGCACCGGCCACTACGACACCGACGCCCTGGTGCTGGCCCGCACCGCCCGCGAGCTGGCCGACTTCGGCTTCGAGCCGCGCCACCTGCGCGCCTTCAAGACCGCCGCCGACCGCGAGGTCGGCCTGGTCGAGCAGGTCGTGGCCCCGCAGAAGGCCGGCCGCGACACCGCCGCCAAGGCCCGCGCCGAGGAGACCGTCGCCGAGATCGCCGCGCTGTCCGTGCGCCTGCACGCGACGTTGGTGAAGGTCGGGTTGCGCTCGAGCTGAGCGTCGGGGTGCTGCAGGATTCCCCGGCCCACCGGGGAATCCAGACGTTCTGGGGTGGGCGAAGTCCACTGGTCGAAGCAACGCTGACTGAGGAGCGTTGTGATGCCGAAGTGGATCTCGTTTGAGGTGCAAGAGGAGTTCTTCGATCTGGTCTGTGGCGGTGTTCCGATCACGCATGCCGCG
>JAEZKN010000208.1 GCA_023415395.1 Actinomycetes bacterium | reverse complement strand
GACCTGCTTGAGCTCGGCGAGGTCGGCGGCGCCGGCGATCGCAGCCAGGGCTGCGTCGCGGGCGGCCGCGACCTGCTCGGCCTCGAGCGGCGTGACCTGCACGGGGTCGTAGTCGGTGTTGGGGCCTGACACGAGGACGAGTCTAGGAAGGTCGAGCGGCGGGGCGCGAACCGGTTCGCCTTCGTCGGGCTCGCCGGTCGTGGAGGTCACGGTCCGAGGTCACGGTCCAGGAGGCCCGACGTCGCGACTCGCCGCCTCGAGGTCCGACGCGGGCAGCGTCACCGTCAACCGTGCGCCTCCGCCCTGGGCGTCCCCGATCGTGACCGTGCCGCCCTGGGCCTCGACCAGGCCGTGGACGAGGTAGAGCCCGAGTCCCGACCCGCCGCTGCGACCGGACGTCCAGAACTTCGTGAAGACCCGGCGCCGCAGCTCCGGCGCGATCCCCTCGCCCTCGTCCTCCACGACGAGCCGGAGCCCGGGGGCGACCGGTGACAGCGTGAGCCGGACGGTGCCCGAGCCGTGCCGGACCGCGTTCTCGACCAGGTTGGTGACGACCTGCACGAGCTTGTCGGGGTCGACGGTGACCCGCGGGAGCTCGCCGGTGACCTCGACCAGGATCGGACGGCTCGTGGTCGCCCCGACCGACTCGACCACCCGGCGTACGAGCAGGTCGGCGTCGACCGGCCGCGGGTGCATCTGGAGCCGCCCGGTGTCGATGCGGGCGACGTCGAGCAGCTCGGCGATCAACCGGCTCAACCGGTCGGCGTCGACGCTGACGGTCGTCAGCATCAGCTGCTTCTGCTCGTCGTTGAGCTTGTCCCAGCGGGCCAGCAGCGCCTGCACGAAGCCCTTGACGCCGGTCAGCGGCGAGCGCAGCTCGTGGGCCACCGTCGCGACCAGGTCCGAGCGCTCGCGGTCGAGTCGCGCGCGACCGCGGCCCGAGCGGATGCTGACCGCGACCTGCTCCACCGGCCGGCCGAGCGCCGGGCGGTGCAGCCGCGCCACGACCAGGACCTCCGTGCCGTCGGGCAGGAGCCAGGACTGCTCGGGCACGGCGGTGCGGGTGGCGAGACCCTCGTAGGGGCAGTTGGTCGAGCACCAGTCGCGGCCGTCGATGTCCTTGAGCGCCAGCACCTCGGTCAGCGGCCGTCCGACCGCGTCGTCGGCGCCCAGGATGCGCGCGGCGACGGTGTTGATCTCGGTGACCGTCCCGTCGGGACCGGCGATGACGGCGCCGTCGGCGAGGAGGTCGAGGCCGGTGGTCACGCCGCCACCCTACGAGCCCTCGACCGCGCCGTGACGCGACAGCGCCGCCGACGCGGTCGCGACCAGCTCGTCGCGGAGGTCGGCAGGCTCGAGCAGCTCCACGCCTCCGCCGAAGGTCAGCAGCAGCCCGATGGCCTGGCGCCGGGCCCGCATGACCAGCCGCAGCACGGTGCGCGGAGCGGCGTCCCGTGCGACCTCGGTGGGCCGGGTCCCGGCGGCCACCTGGAAGGAGCTCAAGCGTAGGAAGAGCTCGAGGTCGGCCGGCTCGACGGCCACGAGCACCTCCACGGACTCCCCCGTCTCCAGCCGGTCGCGCAGCCGAGCCCACTCGGCGGCCAGGTCGAGGTCGGCCGGGCGGCGCGCCGGCTCGTCCAGGGTGCGGGCGCTGGCGATCCGCGACACGCGGTACATCCGCGGCCTGCCCCGGTGGGCGGCCAGGAGGTACCAGCGACCGGCGTTCTCGACCAGCCCGTAGGGGTCCACGGTGCGCACGGCCGGGTCGGCGTCACCCGCGGCTCGGTAGGAGAGACGGACGCGGCGCGCGGCCGTGGCCGCCTCGCGCAGCACCGGCAGCAGCGGCACCTCCTCGGCCGCGGTGAACCACCGCCGCCGGTCGACGACCAGCACCGAGGCGAGCGCGTCCGCCTCGTCCAGCGACGGCGCCGGGACGGTCGCCGCGACCTTCGCCACGGCCCGCCCGAGCTCCGGTCCGAGGCCGAGCTCGCCGGCGGCGTCGCCGCCGCTCCAGAGGAAGAGTGCCTGCGCCTCGGCCGGCGTCAGCCCACTGACGTCGGTGCGGTAGCCCTCCACCAGGCAGCAGCCCCCGTTGCGGCCGCGCTGGAGGTAGACCGGGACCCCGGCCGCCGAGAGCGCCTCCATGTCGCGCAGGACCGTGCGCTCGGAGACCTCCAGCTCCTCGGCCAGGCGGCGCGCCGGCAGCCGGCCGTGCCGCTGCAGGAGGTGCAGCAGGCGGAGCAGTCGGTCGGCGCGCACCCGGACATCGTCGCAGGAAAACCTGACACAGGATGTCGTCTTAGGAGCGTCAGGGTGGGGGCATGACCATCACAGATCCGTCCGTGTCCGCTGCGGACCCGCGCCCCCGCCTCCTCGCCGCCGCTCGCCAGCTCACGCCGTACGTCGACCGGATCGGCGCCGCCGACCTGGACCGCGCCACGCCCTGCACGGACTGGGCGGTGCGGGACCTCCTCGCCCACCTGGTCGCGGTCGAGCGACGCATCGTCCACGTCCTGCGTGGCGGGCACCCCTTCGACCTGCCGTCCCAGGTGAGTGGCGTCCCCGACACCGAGTGGGCCCCGGCGTGGACGGCCGGCCTGCGCGAGCTCGAGGACGCCCTGGCCGAGCCGGACGTGCTCGACCGGACCGTCGCCCACCCCGCCGGGCCGCTGCCCGCGACCGTCGCCCTCTCCGTCTACGTGAGCGAGCTGACCGCCCACGGGTGGGACCTCGCGGCCGCACTGGGCGACACGAGCGGCCTCGATCAGTCCCTCGCGGCCGACAGCCTCGATGCCGTACGGCGCATCCTGCCCGCCGAGCCGCGCGCGACCGAGCGGATCCCCTTCGGCCCGGTCGTCGAGGTGCCCGCCGACGCCCCGGCGTACGAGCGGCTGCTCGGGTGGTACGGCCGCGATCCGCGCTGGCGCGCCGCTCAGGCGCGCTGAGCGCGCGCCGTGGCGTAGAGGCAGACCGCGGCCGCGGTGGACAGGTTGAGGCTCTCGGCGCGGCCGAAGATCGGGATCGAGACCACGTGGTCGGCCAGCTCGCGGAGCTCGGCGGGCAGGCCCCACGCCTCGTTGCCGAACAGCCACGCGGTCGGCCGGGCGAGCAACTCGTCGGCGGCGAACAGGTCGACGTCACCGTCGCCGTCGGCGGCCAGCACCTGCAGCCCCGCGGCCTGGAGGGCGCGGACGGCCGCCGCGGGATCGGGCTCGAGCACGACCGGCAGGTGGAACAGGCTGCCGACGCTGGCCCGGACCGTCTTGGGGTTGTAGGGGTCGACCGAGTGCCCGGCCAGGACGACCGCGTCGGCTCCGGCCGCGTCGGCGCAGCGGATGACCGTGCCGGCGTTGCCCGGGTCGCGGACGTCGGCGCAGACGGCGACCAGGCGGGGTGGTCTCGAGACAGGCGCCAGGGCGCCTTCCTCGACCACCGATTCCTCGGCCGTCGAAGGCTCGACCACCGAAGGCTCGGCCACCGAAGGCTCGACCACCGATTCCTCGGCCGTCGAAGGCTCGAGCACCGAGGCCAACGGGCGGTCGAGGAAGCGGCAGACCGCGACCACCCCAGCCGGGCTGACGCTGTCGCTGAGCGAGGCGAGCGCGCGGTCGTCGACGAGGGTCCAGGCGGGGGCGACATCGACCAGGGCGGCGTACTGCTCGGTGGCCGCGGGCGTCGCGAAGACCTCGACGACGCACCCGGGCACCGAGAGGGCGCCCGCGACGGCCTTCGGGCCGTCGGCAAGGAAGAGCCGCCGCTCGGAGCGTTCCGAGCGGCGGCTGAGCTTCCGGCTCTCCTTGACGCGAGCGTTGCCCGCGGTCAGTGGGTTTCGAGACAGGCGCTGCGCGCCTTCCTCAACCACCGGTCAGGCCGAGACCTTGGGCGCGTTGACGTCCTCGGGCAGGGCGGCCTTGGCGGTCTCGACGAGCGCGTTGAACGCGGCGATGTCGTTGCCGGCCAGGTCGGCGAGGATCTTGCGGTCGACCTCGACGCCCGCCAGGTTCAGGCCCTGGATGAAGCGGTTGTAGGTCATGCCCTGGGCGCGCGCCGCCGCGTTGATCCGCTGGATCCACAGCTTGCGGAAGTTGCCCTTGTTCTTGCGGCGGTCGTTGTAGCTGTAGACCAGGGAGTGGGTGACCTGCTCCTTGGCCTTGCGGTAGAGCCGCGAGCGCTGGCCGCGGTAACCGCTGGCGCGCTCCAGGACGACCCGGCGCTTCTTCTGGGCGTTCACTGCCCGCTTGACGCGTGCCACTGTCTTACTCCTTGTTGCTGAAAGTCGGGGTCCGGCGCCGAGACGTGCTCGAGCACCGGGTGGTGCGGACGAGGGTCAGAGACCCAGCATCTTCTTCGCGCGGGGAACGTCGGCCTTGGCCAGCTCCACGGTGCCGGTCATGCGGCGGGTCACCTTGGAGGGCTTCTTCTCCAGGTTGTGGCGCTTGCCCGCCTTCTCGCGCAGGACCTTGCCCGAGCCGGTCACGCGGAAGCGCTTGCTCGCACCGGAGTGCGTCTTGTTCTTCGGCATCTGAATATCTCTCTGTCTCGTCCTGCTGTGACTGGCGCAGGGGCGACCCACGGTCGACCCCGCCCCACGTCGTCTGGTCTCAGGCCTCGATCTCAGGATCGAGGTTCTCGGAGCGGCGACGCTCCTTCTTCTGGGCCACGGGCCCGGCCGCGTGCGCAGCGTCGCGCTCGGCCTGCTCGCTGGCGACGGCCGCGGCGCGCTCGGCGGCCTTCGCCTCCTTCTCCGCCTGCTGGTCGACCTTGGCGTCGGCCTTCTTCTTGTGCGGCCCGAGCACCATGATCATGTTGCGGCCGTCCTGCTTGGGGGCCGACTCGACGAAGCCCAGGTCCGTCACGTCCTCGGCGAGCCGCTGGAGCAGCCGGAAGCCCAGCTCGGGCCGGTGCTGCTCACGACCGCGGAACATGATCGTGATCTTGACCTTGTCGCCGGCGCGCAGGAACCGGACCACGTGACCCTTCTTGGTCTCGTAGTCGTGCGCGTCGATCTTCGGACGAAGCTTCATCTCCTTGATGATCACGTTCGTCTGGTTGCGACGTGCCTCACGGGCCTTCTGCGCGTTCTCGTACTTGAACTTGCCGTAGTCCATGAGCTTGCAGACGGGCGGCTTGCCCTGGGGCGCGATCTCGACGAGGTCGAGGTCCGCCTCCTGGGCGAGCTTGAGGGCCTGCTCCGTGGGGACGATGCCCACGGTCTCCCCGTTGGGTCCAACGAGTCGGACCTCGGGAACCCGGATCCGCTCGTTGATTCGCAGCTCGGTGCTGATGTGTCCTCCTGGTGGCAATGTGGCCGGACTCCTCCAGCGACTCCGGCTCCCCCGAGGGCCCCGGAACGACAAAAGGCTTCCGCTGACAGAGCAAGCGGAAGCCAGTCCGACGTCTCCCACGAGGGGAACGCCACCAGGGAGGCTCTGACGTGCACGGATGTGCGAGCCTCTCCCGACCGGAACCCGACGACCTGTGCTGCAGGGCGGTCGATGCGGGTGGGAGGCATCGTGCTCGCCTCCGCTTGCGGATCTGCTCCGGCACGGGTGCCGGAACTGATCGGTCAACGCTAGAGACTAGCCGAAGATTCCCCGTCGGCCGAATCGTCGGGGCGGACCCAGGCGACCTGGTCGCCCACGCGGACGAGCGTCCAGCCGCCGGCGAGCCGCTCGAGGTCCTCGCCCTCGACGACGAAGCGCACCGGCCCGGCGACGTCGACCACGAGCGCCGCCGCGCCGTCCTGGAGCGCCGAGCGCGCCGCGAGCGGGGTCGCCGCGGGCACCGGCCGCCCCTCGGGGTTCCACGCCACCAGGCTCGCCGTGCTGGTGAAGGCGAGCAGGGCCAGTCGGCCGTCGGCGCCCTGGAGGAGCACGGTCGCCATGTCACTGGTCTTGTCGTGGGCGAGCCCGCGCTCGTCGTACTCCACCTCGCCGAGGACGGCGACGACCGGGACCAGCAGGCGGCTCTGCGCGAGCACCGCCAACGCCTCGGCGTACGACGCGCGACCTGCCGCCCAGGCAGCCAACCCGTCGGCGAGGGCCGCCGGGGCCGAGCCGTCGTCGCCGGCGTACCCCGGGTCGGGGATGACGCGGTTCTCGCCGGGCTCGATCACGCCGACATCCTCTCGCGGACGAGGCCGTGGTCCCGAATCCGGACCAAAGTCGAGTGTCTCAGTTGATTTACGTCGATTAGTCACGTAGACATGCTCCCCATGACGACCACTGCTCTGGCAGGGCCGCCTGCCGCCACACGCTCGGGACGGCGGACCCGTGATCCCCACGACCGTTCCCGCTCGCGCTTGTCCTTCCTCCGGCGTTGGGTGTCCCCCGTCGCCCTTGTCCTCCTCTGGCAGCTCGCCTCGTCGACGGGCCTCCTCGACGAGCGCAAGCTCGCCTCTCCCGCCCAGGTCGCCGCGACCGCGGCCGAGCTCGTCCGGGACGGGGTGCTCGGCGCCGCGACCCTGGTCTCCCTCCAACGGGTCGCCATCGGCTTCACCATCGGCGCGCTGATCGGGCTCACCCTCGCGGTGCTCGCGGGGCTGAGCCGGATCGGCGAGGACACGATCGACCCGCCGATGCAGATGCTCCGCACGCTGCCGCACTTCGGCCTGGTGTCGCTCTTCATCATCTGGTTCGGCATCGGGGAGACGCCCAAGGTGGCCCTCATCGCCATGGGGGCGACCTTCCCGCTCTACCTGAACACCTTCGGCGGGATCCGCGGGATCGAGCGCAAGACCCTCGACGCCGCGAAGTCGATGCACCTGACGTGGACCCAACGGATCCGGCACGTGATCATCCCCGGCGCGCTCCCCCAGACGCTCGTCGGCCTGCGTCAGAGCCTCGGCATCGCCTGGCTGTCGGTGATCGTCGCCGAGACCATCGCCTCCGACGCGGGGATCGGCTCGATGATCAACGACGCCCGCGAGTTCCAGCAGACCGACGTCGTGGTCGTCGGTCTCGTCGTCTACAGCCTGCTCGGGCTGTCGACCGACGCCATCGTCCGCTACCTCGAGAGGAAGGCCCTCGCATGGCGCGCCTGACCACCGACCCCGCGACCCCCGAGAGCGAGTACGTCGCCCGGGTGCGTGAGCACCACCGCTCCTTCGGCAAGCTCGACGTGCTGAAGTCGATCGACTTCGACATCCGCCAGGGCGAGTTCGTGGCCCTGCTCGGCCGCAGCGGCTGCGGCAAGTCCACGCTGCTGCGCAGCCTGGCCGGCCTCGACCCGGCCCCGGCGGGCGAGGTCGAGATCAACGGACGCTCGAGCGTCGCCTTCCAGGAGCCCCGCCTCCTCAACTGGCGCACCGTGCACCAGAACGTCGCGCTCGCGCTGCTCAACAGCCCCGAGCGCAAGCAGCGCTTCGAGCTCGCGGCCCGGACCCTGTCCGAGGTCGGCCTGAGCGAGAAGCTCGACGTGTGGCCGCTGCGGCTCTCCGGTGGCCAGGCCCAGCGGGTCTCGTTGGCCCGGGCGCTGGTCAGCAACCCGTCGCTGCTGCTGCTCGACGAGCCGTTCAGCGCCCTCGACGCGCTCACGCGGATCGAGATGCACCAGCTGGTCATCGAGCTCTGGCGGCGGCACTCGATGGCGATCCTCATCGTCACCCACGACGTCGACGAGGCACTCGCCCTCGCCGACCGGGTCGTCGTCATGGACCAGGGCCACATGCGCCACGAGTGGCAGATCACGGCGCGCCGCGACGACCGCGACCACACCCAGCCCGAGATCGCCCGCCTCCGCGCGGAGCTGCTCGAGGCACTGGGCGTCCAGCCCACTCCCCCGAACCCGAACCGCACCCAGCTCGAGAAGCGAGGAGCAGCATGAAGCTCACCAGGATCACGGCCACGGCACTCGGCGGCGTCCTCGCCGCGGCTCTCGCCCTCACGGGCTGCGGCGGGTCGGCCACCGGCAACGAGGGCGCCATCGGCGACGACGGGAAGGTCGACCTCTCGAAGGTGACCCTGATCGTCGGCGACCAGAAGGCCAGCAGCGCCGAGGCACTGCTCACCGCCGCCGGCCTCGAGGACACCCCCTACCAGCTCGAGTTCAAGGAGTTCACCTCCGGGCCGCCGATGCTCGAGGCGCTCAACGCCGATGCCATCCACGTCGGCATGGTCGGCAACACCCCGCCGATCTTCGCCGCGGCCGCGGGCGGCACCTTCAAGATGGTCGCCGCCGCCTCCTACACCGGCCGGGGCGACGCGGTCCTGGTGCCGAAGGACTCCCCGATCAAGGACGTCGCGGACCTCGCCGGCAAGGACGTGGCCGTGGCCGAGGGCAGCTCGGCCAACTACAACCTGCTCGCGCAGCTGGAGAAGGCGGGCGTGGAGTACGACGACATCAACGTCAAGAACCTGCAGCCCGCCGACGCCCTGGCCGCGTTCGCCAACGGCCACGTGGACGCCTGGGTCGTCTGGGAGCCGTACACCTCGCAGGCCGTCGCGGAGGCCGGGGCGCGCGTGCTCTCCGACGGCGAGGGGCTGGTCAACGGCCTGAACTTCCAGGTCGCCTCGCAGGCCGCGCTCGAGGACCCGGCGACCGCCGCGGCCCTCGAGGACTACCTCACGCGGATCACCAAGGCGCAGATCTGGTCCTCCGAGCACCGGGAGGAGTGGTCGAAGGTCTGGGCCGCGCAGACCGGGCTCTCCCCCAAGATCCTGGAGACCGCGGCCGAGAACCGGCCGGTCACGCCGGTGCCGATCGACCAGGAGGTGATCGACTCCGAGCAGCAGATGGCCGACGCCTTCACCGAGGCCGGACTGATCCCGGACGACGTCGACGTCTCGTCGTACTTCACCGACGAGTTCGCGGACGCCACGACCGGGGACGCCGTCAAGTGACCGGCATCCGACTGCACTGGTTCCTGCCGACGTCCGGCGACAGCCGGTCGTTGGTGGGGGCCGGGCAGGGCGTGCCCGGCGAGGTGAAGGGCGGCCTCGGTGACACGCTCGCCCACGGCTTCCGCGAGCCGTCGATCGACTACCTGGCCGACGTCGCCCGCACCGCGGAGAAGGTGGGCTTCGAGGGCGTGCTGACCCCGACCGGGACGTTCTGCGAGGACGCCTGGCTCGCGACAGCCGCGCTGCTGCGCGAGACCTCGACGCTGAAGTTCCTCGTGGCCTTCCGTCCCGGCGTCATCAACCCGGTCCTGGCCGCGCAGATGGCGGCGGCCTACCAGCGCCTCTCCGGTGGGCGGCTCATGCTCAACATCGTCACCGGGGGTGAGCCGCGCGAGCAGGCCCGCTTCGGCGACACCGCGCCCAAGGAGGTCCGTTACGCACGGACCGACGAGTTCCTGCGGGTGCTGCGGGGGACGTGGACCGAGGCGCCGTTCGACTTCAGCGGCGAGCACTTCGACGTCCGCGGCGCCCTGGTGAGCGGCGGGATCGACCCGGTGCCGGACATCTACTTCGGCGGCTCGTCCGCGGCGGCAGGTCCGGTGGCCGCGCGGCACGCCGACGTCTACCTGACCTGGGGCGAGCCACCGGAGCTCGTGGCCGAGAAGCTGGACTGGATGCGCGGGCTCGCGGCCGAGCAGGGCCGGACGCTGCGCTTCGGGCTGCGGATCCACACGCTCTCGCGCCCGACGAGCGAGGAGGCCTGGCAGCACGCCCAGTGGCTCCTCGACGGGCTGGCGCCGGAGACGGTCGCCAAGGCCCAGGAAGCGCTCGCCCAGAGCGAGTCGACCGGCCAGCAGCGGATGACCGAGCTGCGCGGTGGGCGCTCGACCTTCACCGACGCCCGCGAGCTCGAGGTGGCACCGAACCTGTGGAGCGGCGTGGGACTGGTCCGGGGCGGAGCCGGGACCGCGCTCGTCGGCAGCCACGAGGAGGTCGCCGACCGGCTCGAGGACTACCACCGACTCGGCATCGACGAGTTCATCCTCTCCGGCTACCCGCACGTGGAGGAGGCCTACTGGTTCGCCGAGGGCGTCCTGCCCCTGCTGCGGGAGCGGGGCGTGGTCCACGCCGCGTGACCCCACCGGTGTGGGACATTTGAGGGGTGGACGACGCAGCGTGGGCAGCACTGACGCTCAGCCTCACCGTGCTCGGCGGGATCTGGACCTGGATCTCCTTCCGGCGCCGCGGGGCCGTCTCGGGCGCGCGCGCCCTCGGTTTCACGTTGCTGCCGCTGGCGGCGTACCTGACCAAGACCCTCCAGATGTTCACCGAGATCGGCCAGGCGGTGGGCAGCTGGGCGACCCACCTCGTGTTCAGCCCGGTCGTCTGGGCCGGCTTCCTGCTCGGCGGGGCTGGGATCGTCCTCATCGTGGTGTCCGGCATGGTGCGTGCGCGCCAGCTCGGGGCGGCCGACGAGGGCACCGCTCCTGAGGTCCCGCGCAGCCGCGCCACGAGCAGCCCGGCCATCGACACCGACTCGGAGATGGCCGAGATCGAGGCCATCCTGCGCAAGCGGGGCATCCAGTGAGCGCACGCTCGGCGGTGGACCGCAACCGGCTGTGGTCCCGCCTGAACGACGCGGTCGCCAAGCAGGGCGTCCCCCTGCCCACTCCCGTCTTCGTGGTCGACCTCGACGCGTTCGACGCCAACGCCGGCGACCTGGTGCGGCGGGCGCACGGCAAGCCGGTGCGCGTCGCGTCGAAGTCGTTGCGCGTGCCCGCCCTGATCGAACGGGCACTGGCCCATCCCGGCATGGCGGGCGTCCTGGGCTACACCCTGCGCGAGGCGCTGTGGCTGCACCGGGAGGGGATCTGCGACGACATCGTGGTCGCCTACCCGACCGTCGACCGCGGCGCCCTCGCCGAGCTGCTCGACTCGCGCGAGGCGGCTGCCGCGATCACGCTCATGGTCGACTCGGTCGCCCACCTCGACGTGGTCGACGCCGTGCGCCTCGACGCGGTGCGCTCCGGCGCCGACGTCGAGGTCCGGGTCGCGGTCGACGTCGACGCCGGCCTCCAGGTCGGCGGCAAGCACGTCGGGCCCAAGCGGTCCCCGCTGCTCGACACCTCCGAGGTGCTCGCCCTCGCGCGCGAGATCGACCGCCGCCCGGGCTTCCGGCTCGTCGGCGCGATGACCTACGAGGGCCAGGTCGCCGGGCTGCAGGACGCGGTCCCGACCGCGCGCGCCCGGTCGGCCGTCCTGCGGCGGGTGAAGGCGCTGTCGGTGACCCAGCTCGCGGTGCGCCGCCGACAGGTCGCGGAGGCGCTGGCGTCCGTCGCCGACCTGGAGTTCTGGAACGGCGGCGGCTCCGGCTCGGTGGAGTCGACCGTGTCGGACCCGGTGGTCACCGAGGTCGCGGCCGGCTCGGGCCTGCTCGTGCCCACGCTGTTCGACCACTACCGCTCGTTCGACCCCCGCCCCGCGTCGTACTTCGGGCTGCCGGTGACGCGGAAGCCCACCCCGGAGATGGCGACGGTGCACGGCGGCGGCCTGATCGCCTCGGGCCCGAGCGGGGCGGACCGGCTGCCGACCCCGTGGGCGCCCGCGGGGCTGCACCTGACCGGGCTCGAGGGCGCGGGCGAGGTCCAGACGCCGCTGACCGGCCCGGCGGCCGCGCAGCTGCGCATCGGCGACCTGGTGTGGTTCCGCCACGGCAAGTCCGGTGAGGTCTTCGAGCACGCGATGACCGTGCACCTGCTCGGCGGCGACGCTTTCGAGGCGTCGGTCCCGAGCTACCGCGGGTGTGGGCAGTCCTTCTGACGCGGTGCTCGCGCTCGCGGGCGCGCGCCCGGCGACGCTCGGCACCGGCCGGCTGATCTGCGTCGACGGGCCGTCGGGGTCGGGCAAGACGACCCTGGCGGCGGAGCTGGCGACGGGGCGCGGGGCACCCGTCGTGCACGTCGACGAGCTGATCGACGGCTGGTCGGGCCTGCGCACGGTGGAGGGCCCGCTCGAGCGGCTCCTGCGCCCACTGGCGGACGGCGAGCCCGGCACCTACCGGCGCTACGACTGGCGCGCCGCGGCGTACGCCGAGACGGTCGTCGTACCGCCGGCGCCGCTGCTCGTGGTGGAGGGCGTGGGCGCCGGGTCGCTCGCCGTCGCCGACCTGGTCACCGTGCTGGTCTGGATGGACGCGCCTCCCGCGGAGCGACGGGCGCGCGGGGTCGAGCGCGACGGCGAGACGTTCGCGCCGCACTGGGACGCCTGGGCGGCCGAGGAGGCCGCGCACTTCGCCCGCCACGGGACGCGCGAGCGGGCCGACCTGCACCTGTGGACCTAGGGTGCGGCTCTAGGCTCTCGCCCATGCTTCCCCCGTCCGGCGACCAGTACGAGATCTCCGCAGGCGGCTACCGAGCCGTCGTCACCGAGAGCGGGGGTGCCCTGCGGGTGCTCGAGCACGACGACGTGCCGCTGATCGACGGGTTCGGGGAGGACGAGGTCGCTCCCGGTGGGCGGGGTCAGCTGCTGATGCCCTGGCCCAACCGGATCCGCGACGGGGCCTACTCCTTCGGGGGCCGCGACCTCCAGCTGCCGCTGACCGAGCCGGCGCTGCGCAACGCCTCGCACGGCCTCGCCCGCTGGGCGGCCTGGTCGCTGGAGGAGCACACGTCCGCATCGGTGGCGCTCACCTACCGGTTGGTGGCGCAGACCGGCTATCCGTGGACCCTCGACCTGCGGGTCGTCTACGACCTGTCGGCCGACGGCCTGACCGTCACCCAGTCGGCGACCAACCTGGCCGACTCCCCCGCGCCGTACGCCAGCGGGGCGCACCCCTACCTGTGCGTCGGCCCCGGGCCCGTGGACGGCTGGGAGCTCACGCTGCCGGCGGCGACGCGGTCGCGCGTGGACGAGCGGCTGCTGCCGGTCGGGCGGGAGCCGGTGGAGGGCACGGACTTCGACTTCCGGATCGCCCGGCCGATCAAGGCGGTCGGCTTCAACGACGCCTTCACCGACCTGGCCCGCGACGACGACGGCGTGGCGACCGTGCTCCTCAGCTCGCCTGCGGACGGCCGGTCCGTGGCCCTGTGGGTGGACGTCCACCACCGCTGGCTGCAGGTCTTCAGCGCCGACGACGTGCCCGCCACCGGCCGTCGGTCGCTGGCCGTCGAGCCGATGACCGCGCAGGCCGACGCGTTCCGGTCCGGCGAGGACCTGACCGTGCTCGCTCCGGGCGAGGACGTCGCGGTGTCCTGGGGGATCCGGGTCTCCGGGTAGCCCGGTCGGCGTCGCGGGCTAGTCCCCGCGGGAACGGCGGGCCGTGCGGTAGGCGGGCTCGCGGAGTCGGGTGACCCAGGAGTACTGGCGCAGGCCGGGCACCTGGTGGAGCACCGGGTCGAAGTCGATGCGGACGTCGGTGTGGGGGCCGAGGTAGAGCGTGCCGAACTCGTGCCACGGTCGTGCGGGGTGGGACCAGGACAGGCGGTACTCGTCCGGACCCGCGCTGTCGGCGCCGAGCACGATCGCGCCGCTGGCGCCGGCGTAGGGCAGCAGCGTCGTCAGCGGGCGGCCGTCCGGCTCCCGGCTGGCCGTGAGGACGTGGCGGGTGACGCGGCCGGTGCCGGTGCTCGCGAGGAGGACGTCGGCCGGCCCCTCTGCGCCGTGCACCCGGACGGCGAGGCCGTGGATGTCCGGGAGGCCCTCGGGCAGGCCGATGGCCCGGGAGAGCCGGACCTCGACCGGGTCCTCCCCCGGCTCGTCGAGCCACGGGACGCCGCTGCGCGGGCCGCGGCCGTGCCGCTCGAGCCGCCCGATCCGGACGTCGCCGTCGGGATGCAGCGGCTTGGCTGCCGGACGCAGCGCGGCGAGGGCGCTCGCCGCGGTGGCCAGGACGCGTCCGCCCGCGCTCGCGGCCAGGGTGAGTGCGCTCATGGGGGTGGGGTACCCAGCGTGCGGCTTGTCGCTGCTTCACCACGGTAAGTGGGCGAGCCTGCACTTCTCATGGCGGGCATGCCGTGTGAAGTGACGGTTGACCCACTTACCGTGGTGAACCAGCAACGAGTGGGACCAGCCCCAGCCAGGACCAGCCACAGGTGAGACCAGCGACAGGCCGGACCGCGCCTACGCCGAGCGCGACTCCACGACCGCGCGCAGCTCACGCGCGGACTGCCGGGCACGGGAGCCGTCGGAGCCCTGGATGCCCATGGCGGACACGGTCGATCCGTCGGCGAGGTCGAGCGTGACCCAGGGCGCGCCCGGGGCCAGGCTCACGCCGACGACCTGGGCGTAGTCGTAGGTGTGCTTGCGGTAGCCGTTGACCACCACCAGCCGGTCGGGCTCGGCGACGACGCGCGAGCGCATCAGCGCGAAGCCGAGCGACGCACCCAGGAGCGCGATCGCGATGACCGTGCCGCGCTGGAGCCAGTCGAACTTCGCCTGGGTCTCCGCGTCGAAGCCCAGCCAGGTCACCACGACGATCAGCGCGAGGCCGAGGCCCAGCACGGTCCCGGCCATCCGGACGCCGAACGGGCGCCAGGTGTGCGGGAGCGTCACGGGGGCGGCGGGGTCAGAGGCGGCAGGCATGGATGTCCGTCAGGAGGATGCCGCGGGCCCCGAGGTCGAACAGCTCGTCCATCAGGCGCTGGGCGCCGGCGCGCGGGACCATCGCACGCACCGCCGACCAGCCCTCGCGATGGAGGGGGGCGACGGTGGGGCTCTCGATGCCGGGCGTGAGGCGCACGGCGTCGGTCACGCGGTCGGTGGGGATGTCGTAGTCCATCATCACGTAGCTGCGGGCGACGAGGACGCCTTCCACGCGGCGCTTGAAGACCTCGAAGCCGTCGGGCACGGCACCGGTGCGGGTGACCAGCACCGCCTCGGAGTCGAGGATCGTCTCGCCGAAGGTCTCCAGCCCCGCCTGGCGCAGCGTGCTGCCGGTCTCGACGACGTCCGCGATCACGTCCGCGACGCCGAGCTGGATGCTGGTCTCCACCGCGCCGTCGAGCCGGGTCACGGTGGCCTCGATGCCGCGCTCCTCGAGGAAGGCGCGGACCACACCGACGTACGACGTGGCGATGCGGAGCCCCGCGAGCTGGGAGAGGTCGGAGTAGAGGCCGCGAGGACCGGCGAAGCGGAAGCGGCTGCGGCCGAAACCGAGCCCCATCACCTCGTCGGCCTTGGCGCCGGAGTCGAAGAGCAGGTCGCGGCCGGTGATCCCGACGTCGAGGGTGCCCTCCCCCACGTACAGCGCGATGTCGCGCGGGCGCAGGTAGAAGAACTCGACGCCGTTCTCGGTGTCGGTGAGCGTCAGCTGCTTGGAGTCCTCGCGCTGCCGGTAGCCGGCCTCGCGCAGGATCTCGGAGGCCGAGAGGGAGAGCGCTCCCTTGTTGGGGACCGCGATGCGGAGCAGGGACATGAGGTGCTTCCTAGAGGTGTGCGTAGACGTCGTCGAGTTCGATGCCGCTGGCCAGCATGAGGACCTGGGCGTGGTAGAGCAGCTGGCTGATCTCCTCGGCCGTCCGCTCCGGACCCTCGTGCACGGCTGCCATCCAGGACTCGGCGGCCTCCTCGACCAGCTTCTTCCCGGTGGCATGGACGCCGGCGTCGAGCTGGCGCACGGTGCCGGATCCCTCGGGACGGGACCGGGCCTTCTCGCTCAGCTCGGCCCAGAGCTCGTCGAACGTCTTCACGGCCGCAAGCCTACGGCGTACGGCTCCGCAGCTTGGCAAGGGCCCGAGCGGTGAGCAGCGCGGCCGACGTCGCCTCGTAGCCCTTGTCCTCCTTCGACCCCTCCAGCCCGGCACGGTCGAGCGCCTGCTCGTCGTCGTCGCACGTGAGCACCCCGAACCCGACGGCGACGGTGTGGTCGAGGGCCACCCGGGTCAGGCCGTCGGTCGCGGCGCTGCAGACGTACTCGAAGTGCGGTGTCCCGCCCCGGACCACGACACCGAGGGCGACCACGGCGTCGTACCCCTGCGCGGCGAGGGCGCCCGCCACCACGGGCAGCTCGAACGTGCCGGGCACCCGGACGGTCTCGGCGGTCGCGTTGAAGTCGGCGAGCGCGCGCTGCGCACCGGCGAGCAGGCCGTCCATGACCTGGGTGTGCCAGCTCGCGGCGACGACCGCGACCTTGAGGCCGCTGGCGTCGAAGGTCTCGGCGTCGGGTGCTCCGTGTCCGGCCATGTCAGGCTCCGTCCTTGGCGTCGAGGTGGGGCAGGTCGTGCCCCATCCGGTCCCGCTTGGTCAGCAGGTAGGCGATGTTGTGGTCGTTGGGGTGCGGGGTCAGCGCCACCCGCTCGGCGACGCGGACGCCGAAGTCCTCGAGGTTCTCGACCTTGTCCGGGTTGTTGGTCATCAGCCGGACGCTGGTCACGCCGAGGTCGCGCAGGACCTGGGTGGCCGTGCCGTAGTGCCGCGCGTCGGCGGGCAGGCCGAGGTCGAGGTTGGCGTCGACGGTGTCCCGCCCGCCGTCCTGCAACTGGTAGGCCTGCAGCTTGGCGACCAGGCCGATGCCTCGGCCCTCGTGGCCGCGCAGGTAGACCACCACGCCCCGGCCCTCCTCGACCACGCGCGCGAGCGCCTCGTCGAGCTGGGGGCCGCAGTCGCAGCGGTGGCTGCCGAAGACGTCGCCGGTGAGGCACTCGGAGTGCACGCGGGTGAGGACCGGCTCCGGACCCGACACGTCGCCGTGCACCAGCGCGATGTGCTCGGAGCCGTCGACGGTGATCCGGTAGCCGTAGGCGGTGAAGTCGCCGTGCCGGGTCGGTAGGCGCGTCTCTGCGACCCGCTCGACGAGGGTCTCGTGGCGGCGGCGGTAGCGGACCAGGTCGTCGATCGAGATCATCGCGAGCCCGTGCTCGTCGGCGAACTCGCGCAGCTGCGGCCCGCGCTTCATCGTGCCGTCGTCGTTGACGACCTCGACGAGCACGCCCGCCGGCGTCAGCCCGGCGAGCTTCGCGAGGTCGACGGCGGCCTCGGTGTGTCCGCGCCGGACCAGGACGCCGCCCTCGCGGTAGCGCAGCGGGAAGACGTGGCCGGGCCGGGTGATCTCCCACGGCTCGGTGGCCGAGTCGGCCAGCACCCGCGCCGTGTGCGCGCGGTCGGCCGCCGAGATGCCGGTGCTGACGCCGTCGCGTGCGTCGACGGAGATCGTGTACGCCGTCCGCAGCTTGTCCTTGTTGTGCGGGGTCATCAGCGGGATCTCGAGCCGGTCGAGCATGTCGGCCGGCATCGGCACGCAGATCACGCCGCTGCTGTGCCGGATGGTGAAGGCCATCAGCTCCGGCGTCGCCTTGCTGGCGGCGAAGATGATGTCGCCCTCGTTCTCCCGGTCCTCGTCGTCGACCACCACGACCGCCTTCCCGGCGGCGATGTCGGCGATCGCGCGCTCGACGGGGTCGAGGCGGATCTTGTCGTTCATGCTGCTGCTCCTTCGTGGACGGCGGCGGACGCCGTCGTGGTGCGGCGCTGCACGGGCCACCAGGTGAGGAATCCGGCGACGCAGATGCCGCCGTAGAACAGGTACATCCCGGCCGTCGGGTAGTAGCCCGCCCGGACCAGGGT